>JANXTV010000429.1 GCA_025352185.1 Oligoflexia bacterium | reverse complement strand
ATTTTCCGCCGAATCGGTACTTCTCTTTGGGGGCGGCGCTCGCGAACACGCAATCGCCCGTAAGCTTCTCGAATCACCGAACCTACGCGCCCTTCACTGGGCCCCCGGGCAGGATGCTGCCGTCGCGCAGCTCGAAGCGGGTTTAAAGCGCGGAGTTTTCCCCGGCTCGTATCAGAAAAAAATCGTTCGCTGGGAATCCGGCTACTCCGAGGAAAAAGCAAGCACGCTCATTAAGAGGGCAACGACCGCCGAGATTTCCCTCGTCGTCTTCAGTACCGACGCCGATTTAGCTTCGGGAGCCGCCGATCGATTCCGCGAGGCGGGTCTCGCGGTATTCGGCCCTTCGCAGGCGGCGGCGAAAATCGAGTGGAGTAAAACATTTTCGAAGGAAGTTTGCCTCGCCGCCGGCGTCATTACTCCGAAAGCGTTCAGTGTCGAAGGCACCGCCGCCGCGCGGGAAAAACTCCTCGCGCTCCCCTGGGATCTTAAAACTCGCTGGGTAGTGAAGGCCGACGGGCTCGCACTCGGTAAGGGAGTGGTCGTCGCCGAAACGCGCGAGGAGGCACTCGCCTCGCTCGATAGACTCGCCCAGTACGGGGATACGTTCCTGATCGAAGAGAAAATTACCGGCGAAGAATGTTCGTGGTTCGCGTTCTCAGACGGAGAATCTTTTTCTCTCCTCGATCCCGCGAAAGATTATAAGCGCCTGGGCGACCGGGACCAGGGCCCGAATACGGGCGGGATGGGTGCGGTTTCCCCCGCGCCCCGCATGACCCCGGAACTTCGAGAGCGCATTCGAACGGAAGTCTTCGCGCCGATCTTCCGCGAACTCGCGAAACGCGGGATCGCCTACCGCGGCCTCCTCTACGCGGGGCTCATGATTGAGACGACCGGGAGTGAGGGTACTCCTTCGGGTTCCATCATTCGAGTCCTAGAATTTAATGCCCGCTTCGGTGATCCGGAGACGCAAGCAGTCCTCCCGCGCATGCGTGGAGACCTCTGGGAGTGGATGTCCGCTTCGGCGAAGGGGCACCTTTCCGAACTCCCGCGGGATGTTCCCTTCACTGACGCGACGACCGTTTACGTCGTCGCCGCGGCGGAAGGTTATCCCGACTCTCCAAAAAAAGGTACCGCGACGAAAATTTCGACGAAACAGATCGAGGGCGATGCCTACCGTTTCGCGGGACTCACCCGCACGGGAGAAAACTGGACCGTCACGGGTGGACGGGTTCTCGGCGCCCTCGGACTCGGTAAGGATGTCCAGGCGGCGCGGAATTCGGCTTACGCGGAGCTCGAGGAAATCCTCTTCCCGGGCGCCCAAATACGAAAGGATATCGGAGTATGAAACGCATCCTCGTGCTCGCTTCTGGACGCGGGAGTAATTTTCGGGCGCTTCTCGAAGCCTCCCGGCACGGCGTTCTGCGTGCGGAAATTGCGGCCCTCGGCGTTTCAAAACGAGACTGCGGGGCGGTCGGGGCGGCCGAAGCGGCAAATCTTCCCCTCCTGTTAGAGCCGAGTGAAGCGGATATTCTCGCGTTTGCGAAGGCGCAGAAAATTCACTTCGTAGTGCTCGCCGGATACATGAAAATCCTTTCAAAACATTTCATCGACGCTCTCCGCGACGATAAGGGGCTTTCCCAAATCATTAATATTCATCCCTCCCTCCTTCCCGCATTTCCCGGCCTCGATGCTTATGGGCAGGCCTTTCGAGCGGGGGTTCGGGAAGCGGGCGTGACGATTCACCTCGTCGAGCCCGAAGTCGACGGAGGACCTATCCTCGACCAAAAAAGTTTCCGGATCGACCGAATGCGTACCGTAGAGGAAGTCGAATCCCGGGGGCTGCCGGTCGAACACGATCTCTACTCAAAAACGATCGACTGGTTTGTGAACGGCGAATACCAACTCCAAAATCGGGGATCCCCGGAAGGAAAAGTCTATGTCGCTCGAGCTTAAGTCCTTTTCTGTCCGGTTCGAACTTTTCCCAAAGTCGAAGGATCTCGATATCCTCGGTGCCCGCATGAAAGCGGATTTCCTCCGCGAGAATCCGGAGATGGACGCCGCGAGCTTCGAGATCGAAACCGCGAAGGCCTATCTCATTTCCTCTTCCCACGAACTTCCTCCCGGCGTCTTACGCGAGGTCCTCTTAAATCCAGTCCTCGAACGAGAAAATGCCCCCGAGACGTGGGGCTTCACCCCGGAGCTCGTGATCGAACGCCGCTACCGTCCGGGAATGACCGATAATGCGGCCCGCGCGCTCGAAGAAGCACTCCGGATTCGCCTCGGTCACTCGGCAACTGGTACCATCCGCGCTTCGCGCCTCGACCTCATCCGTATCGATGCCCGCACTTCCGATATTCAGTCCCGAGTCGCGAAGGCCGTCGCACATCCGCTTCTGCATCTCGTAAAATCTTTTACTCCGAAGACGTGGTCCGAGCGGAGTGCCGAACGCATGGACGGAACGAGTCCGTCCAGCGCTCACGAAGCGAGTGCCTCCGCCACGCACGCTCCCGAAAGCGCATCCCCCGTCACGCCACTCCGGGATTTAACCGACGAAAATCTCGTCGCCCTCTCGAAAGAAAAACTCTGGGCACTGAACCTCGCCGAAATGAAGGCGATCCAGTCCCATTTTGAAACACTCGCGCGGGAGCCGAGTCTCGCGGAAATGGAAGTGATCGCGCAAACCTGGAGCGAACACTGTAAACATAAAATTTTCCGCGGCACGATCACCTACTCGGAACCCGCGGACCTCCCGGTGGGGTACCCGATCGTCGCGATACCGGCGACGACGAAGAGTCTCTTTAAGTCGACGATTAAAGCGGTCACCGACGAAAATCCGAAACCGTGGCTCCTCTCCGTATTCAGCGATAACGCCGGTATCCTCGCCTATACCCCCGAGGACGCGGTCTGCATTAAGGTCGAAACCCATAACTCGCCTTCGGCAATCGATCCCTTTGCGGGAGCGATCACCGGAATCGGTGGGGTCCACCGCGATATCATCGGAACCGGATTCGGCGCGAAACCCATTTTCAATCTCGACGTGTTCTGCGTCGCCCCCGCCCGGTTTGACCAGAATCGCCCGGACGGAATTTTCCCGCCGAGCCTAATCCTCGAGGGG
>JANXTV010000397.1 GCA_025352185.1 Oligoflexia bacterium | reverse complement strand
GCCGATTTCTTAAAGAGCCCGAAGGCTCCAGAAATTACGAGCGTGGCGTTGAAAGCGTTCCATCCCACTCGGCCGCAGAGAAAGGCGCGGGTGTATTCGACGACCTGGGCGAGGGCGATCGGAGCTCGCGGCAGGGCGACTTTCGTAATCGTCGAACGCTTCACGGTGCATCCGTTAATCACCCGAATGGTACCGCCGGAAGCAATCGTGCGTTCCGGGTCCCGAATGAATGGGATGGCGACCTTAAAGAGCGCTTCTTCTTCTAAAACGGAGTCGGAATCCACGTTACAGAGCAGATCGTGGGAAGCGTAGGAGATCCCGACGTTCAGTGCATCCGCCTTTCCCCCGTTTGCCTTATCGATCACCACCAGGTTCGGATGCACCGGGGAGCGGTACGTTCCCCGAATTTCCGTTTTCGAAATCATGGGGTCGTGGGGAAGGGTGACCTTCTCGAGCCGGAATTCCTGGATGAGACGGGAAAGGGTTTCGTCTTTCGATCCGTCGTTGATGATGAGGATTTCGAATCTCGGGTACGCGAGCTTTAGAAAGGAGCGAGCCGAATCGACGATTGATTTTTCTTCATTAAATGCGGGCGCGAGAATGGAGATCGGTGGGGCAAACACGGGTGCGCGGTTCTTTAAACTATCGATTAACTGGGTGGTTTTCTTGTGCTCGCGGATGGAAAAGTAGGCCGTGACGAGCAGGAGGAGATAAATCGAATTCACCGTGAGGTAGTAGTAGATCGAAAAATTAAAGAATCCGAGGACCAGCGCGGTGATCACGACGAACCCTCTAAAATCGATTCTACTTCGAAAATTGCGCGCCGAACGGGAATCGATTCATCCGCTCGAAGTGCCTCGACGGCGGAGTGCGCTTCGGTTCCAACCAGCCGAGAGAGGGCGACGAGCGCACGGGCCCGGACTTGCGGCGCGGAGTGAGTGAGGAGGAGTCTTAAAAGTTCCGCCGACCGCGGATCGCCCATGCGTCCGAGGGCGGTCGCGGCTTCGGCTACCGTAGAATCCGAAAACCGGGCGGAGTCCGCGACGATGTTCTGGAGTACCGGAATTCCGACGATCGCGCGGCATTCTCCGAGGACGGTGATACACGAGTTCCCGAGCACGCCATTTGGATCTGCTTCGATCGGTCCGAGGAGAAAATCACCGTCTTGGCGGGCGAGGCGCGTGAGGATCTCCGTTACGGCAAATCGATGGGCGGGTCCTACGTTCTGGAGCGTGGTCAGGATTTTCCCGAGGCGTTCCTGAGAATCCACGGCGAAAGTAAGTGCACTCAGAGATTGCATCGAAGAGAGGGCGACGAGGGGATTCGAATCTCCGGCGCTCATCATCAGCGCGGGAGCCGCGAGATCATCCTGCAGGTAATCGAGCTCAATCACGGCCGCCAGGCGCTTCCACCACCGGTGGGAACTCAGTTTCTTTAAATCGGCGCTGAGAAAGCCGAAATTTCGGTAGTGTTGCAGAAGTCGTTCCCGCTCCGTTCCGAGCACGTTTGAAATACTTCGATTAAGTAGGTGCTTGAGTAGACGGCCCTTCCATCCGCGCGGTGCCTTCTGGGAAATCGGGGAGGGGTCGAGCATCCAGGTGAGGATCTGATCTTCGTAGATCTTCGATTGGATTTCCTTTTTCCCATTGAATCGTTCGCGCAGAAACAGCCAGGCCGTAATGGAGACGACGAGCGTGACGAGAATGAGCGCCTGGACGAGGAGGAAGGCGGTGACGTAAATCGTGACGGTGCTCGGGTCGTCCACGTCTGCCGCGTTGAGGAGTTTTTCACACACCGTAAGAAACGCGGAGAAGAGATTCATTTTCGCGAAAGGGCCATCTTTACCCGTACCGCTAATACTGAAGGACTAAAGGGTTTCGCGATGTAGTCGAGTGCACCGTAATCAAATCCGCGGAGGACGTCTTCTTCATCTTGTTTCGACGTGAGTACGATCACCGGAATCTTTCGGTTCTCGCGCTTTAATATTTCGAGGAGCTCGAATCCCGATTTACCCGGCATCACCACGTCGGTGATGAGGAGATCGGGAATCGGTGGACTAATCAGGCGCTGGTAGGCTTCGTCACCGTTATTCGCGCGTTCGACTTCGTATCCGGCACGCTTTAAGGTTGCGACGAGAATTCGCGCGTAGTCGTCGGCATCTTCCGCAATTAAAATCCGGATACTTTCGGGGGCGGGGCCACTCATAGTCACCTGGATTTTCCGTTTCGAATTTCTTGAAGTTCTAAAACCGCGATCGATAATTCATTTTTTAGCGTAACGAAGTGGGGCTCGGACTCCGCCGTAGTGCCGCGGTTTCCGATGGCTTCGATTACCGCCGCTTTTTCGGCGACTCGAGTCGCCCCGAGGTTTGCGGCACTCGATTTAAGCGTATGGGCCGCCGTATTCAGTTTGCCGGCATTTCGATCAGAAATAGCCACTTCGATTTCCGTTAAAAGAGTCGCCGAAGTCCGCGCAAAAAGCTCGATGAGCTCATTCACTAAATTCGGATCTTCGGGGCTTTCAAGTTCACGGAGTGCCTCGATGGCGGCCGGGTTTATCACTATCTATATTCTATAGTCCCGCCTGGGCCGACTCAATCCGATTAAATGTCGCCAGAGAATTGGCGCTGAGTATTCGTTCCGGTTTCTCCTTGGAGTCGCGAGGCGGTTCTCGTTAATCTTGGGGAAATGAATATCGAAAGCGACCCGCCGTTTGCGTGGACCGACCGGGTGGAACCCCACGTCCCCCGACGAAAACTTCTCATTCTACGCCATCCGGAGATCCGAAAACTTTTCGGATACGATTCGCGGCAGTCCTACGCCATCATTTTCCTCGTCCTCCTGCAGCTCGCTCTCGCCGCGAGCATGAAGGGCGTCCAAGCCCACGCCGGGTGGCTACCGGTTGCGATTCTGGCGTACGTCATCGGCGCCGTATTAAATCATGCCCTCGCGATGGGAGTTCACGAAGCGTCCCATCATTTAGTCGCGTCTACCCCGGTTCGAAATCGATGGATGGCGATCTTCGCCGATATTCCGGTCGTACTCCCGGGTGCGATGTCGTTCTGGAGGTATCACGCCGATCACCACCGGTACCTCGGGATCGAGCGCCGGGATAATGATCTGCCGAGTCGCTTCGAAGTGCGTTGGCTCGGAAATTCGGCGCTGGCGAAGAGTCTCTGGCTCTTTTTTTATTTTTTCTTCGCCGTTTTCGGTCGCGGCTTTTTAAACCGCCCGAATCGGTGGGAAATGATAAATTTTCTCGTCGTGGGCGTTACGACGAATCTACTGCTCTGGTTCTTCCTCGGTCCGGTTTCCGTGGTTTACCTGCTCCTTTCGACCTTTTTTGGATTCGGTTTACATCCCGTCGCCGGCCACTTTATCCACGAGCACTATTCGTTCACGACGGATGGCCAGGAAACCTATTCTTACTACGGACTTTTAAATAAAATCGCTTTTAACGTCGGCTTCCATAACGAGCACCACGACTTTTTCACGATTCCCGGGTCCCGTCTTCCCGAGCTTCACGCGATTGCTCGTGATACCTACGGGACGCTGGCTTCCCACCGATCGTGGACGAAAGTCCTACTCGAATTTATCTTCAGGAAAGATTTGGGACATTTTTCCAGGATTGTCCGTGACTAGGGGAGTCCTCGCTTGGGCGAATCGGCGCACGAAACTCGAACTCGGAATTCTCGGCTTTCTTTCGGCGACCGTGCCGTACCATCTTTTAAATCAACTCGGCCTTTTCTCGCCGAAACCCCTCCCCATGAGTCCGGTCGACTCCGCGGTTCCCTTCGTTCCGGTGACGATCTGGATCTACCTCAGTGATTACTTCTTTATCATCGGTGCCTATCTCCTCGCGAAGCGGCGAGAACCCTCCGTTCGATTTATTCTCGCGCTCGTTTCCGTCGAAGTGGTGAGTCTGGTGATTTTTATTCTGTTCCCGACGATTATTGATCGGGCGGCCTTTCCCCTTCCGGTCGGCGAAATGGGCCCGACCCTAAAATTTGCGTGGGATACCCTGCGAACGGCCGATAAACCCACGAATTGTTTTCCGAGTCTGCATATCGGAACGGTGGGGGTGTCGCTGTTGCTCCTGATCCGAGTTCGTCGCGGGCTCGAGCGGGCCGGGTGGATTCTCTGGGCGGGCCTGATCGCGGTCTCGACGCTTACGACGAAGCAGCATTATTTTATCGATATTCTCGGGGGCGCGCTCGTCGCGGGCCTCTCCGACTGGTTCTGGCGTACTCGGGAGCCGAACTAAACGTTAGACAGCGGAGCTAGCGATGGACTACGCTCGGCACGAAACTGGTCTCTAAACCCTCTCCTTAGGAAATCGATCCGATGATGAAAAAGAAGTCCGTGAAAGCGAAGTCGACCCCCAAGAAATCCTCGAAAAAATCCGCAAAAAAATCGGCGAAAAAACCAGCCGCGAAAATGGCCGTAAAAGTCGTCGCTCGCCCGGTCCTCTATATTCATTCCACTCACTCGGGTCCTCAGCTCTGCTTAAAGACTTCACCTAAAAAAGCGGACGGCGTGATTCTACCCGCCGCCCAGCAAAAAGAGCTGAATGGACTCTACGCCGAGTGGGAAAAGGTCGACGGCTCGACCGATTTCATGAAGTTTCCTAAGGCTGCGAAGTGGATGAAAAAGCTCCTCGCCTCGTTTAGTTTCTCCGCGATTGAGTAAGGATCGCTAACTTATAACGCATTACGCCTGAGGTAGGGGCCGGAAAAGATTCCATTTTCGGATGTGGAGTTTCGTTGGCGAAATCTGCTCACGGTTTCGGCACGCCCTCGGGAACGTTTATAGTCGAAAAGAGGACGTGGCTTTTAAAGGGCGTCAGCTTCCCGCGTGAGCGTCAATTTACCTGAGATACCGCGGCGGCGGGGTCCGGAATATTCTGTAGGCCGGAGATATTCCATGGAAACCCTGTCCTCGCTGCCGTCCCATCCGCATCCCCATCCCCCGACCGAGACGCTGAATCATGAGTGCCGCGGACATATCGCGCAGTTTTACCGGGACGATCGTTACCTCACTGGCGCCATCGGTGAATTCATTCGGCCGGGACTGGCCCGGGATGAAGGCGTCGTCATTCTCTGCACCGCAGGTCACTGGAAACAGATCTATCAAGACGAGGTTGAAGTTTCCCCCGCCTTTCGAATTGCGCTCGAGTCGAAACAGCTCCGATTTCTAGATGCGGATCAAGCGCTACGGGCCGTCCTCGGACCGGAATCTCGTCCGACCCGCGGAGGATTTCGCGCGGTCGTCGAATCGGTTTACCGCGAAGTAGCCGTAAACTACTCCCGGGTTCGGTTTTACGGCGAGCTCGTCGATCTCCTTTGCGCGCAGAACCGTCTGCGGGACGCCGAGATCCTCGAAGGGTATTGGAATGAGTTTCTAGTCGAACGCACGAACTGCACACTTCTTTGCGGTTATTCCCGCAAAAATTTAAGTTTGGAAGCAGAACGGTCCCGCGTGGCTGACCTCCATACGCACCTCATTCCCGAAGAGGGAATCGATGCCGAGTCGGCGACGGACTCCCTTTTTCGCAGGGTGGCCGCGCTCGAATTTTCGGTAGCCGCGCTGGGCGTGGAAAAAATGGATCAGAAGCGGGAACTGAATGAGGCGAAGGCCCACTTGGTTCACTTGGGGAAACTTTCGGTCTTGGGCGAACTGAGCGCGGGCCTCGCTCACGAAATTAGTAATCCGCTTACGATCGTTTGCGGTTTAGTAAATCAGGTGAAAAAGTTTGAGGGAGTGGTGAATCATCCCGAGCTCAGTGCGAAAGTGGGCCGCATCGAGGTGGCCGCCGGAAGAATGACTAAGATCATTCGGAATATTCTGGGTTTTGCTCGGCAGTCGCCGCTTACCCGAAAAGTCATTCCGGTTCGAGATCCAATTCGCCAAGCCGTCGAGGTGGTTTCCGCCCTATTCGCCGCGCAGCACATCCGCATTCTGGTGGCCGATGGGGCCGAAGAACTGCGGTGTTTAGGTGATGCCGAAATGCTCACGCAGGTTTTCGTAAATCTTTTTCTAAACGCTCGTGACGCCATCATTTCCGGCGGACTTGGGGAAGGTTGCCTGGAAGTTCGCGTCCGCCTCGACGAGAAGAAAAAGATCGAGATTTGCGTTATCGATAACGGAGAGGGAATGACCGCCTCGACGATCGCAAAAATTTTCTACCCGTTCTTCACGACGAAGGAAATAGGGAAGGGCACGGGTCTCGGGCTTTCGCTCGCGCTCGGAACGATTCGCGACCACGGCGGAGA
>JANXTV010000364.1 GCA_025352185.1 Oligoflexia bacterium | reverse complement strand
GAGGAAAGCGATCGAAGGAGTGGCGGAGGGAGCTTCAGCCGCTTCGAGATTTTCGGTCGAGAGGGATTCGTCGGTGTGACCGGTCGCGACCGGATCGGTCGTCCACTCGGATGCCGCGAGCGCCAAATCGGCTTCGTCTGATGGCGTCTCTCCCGCAACTAAACTTTCGGCGAGGGTGTCGCCGATCGGGAGATCATTTTCAATCGTATCGTTTTTAGGTTTTTTCGGGCTCATAGCGGCAACGGACTCCTCATGAATCAGTTCGTTCGAAATCATTTCGATCGGTATCGGCATCCCGACCGCCATCGGTAAGGTTTCCGGTTCCGGGGGTAGGGCTACTTCGGAGATCTTCTCCAGATCCGTCGTCAGTCCCGGCATCACCATCGGTTCCGGCAAGGAGATCGGCAAGTCGAGGTCCGCGGTCTTCTCCGAAAGTATGGAGATCCACTCCAGCACCGGAATAATCTCTTCCGGCGAGAGCGTCTTCAACTCCACGGATTCCGGCATCGGATGCCTCAGCTCCAGAGAAATCGGCCAAGAGTACTTCAGCTCCGGTTTCCCGATCGGCCACGACATCCGTAGCTCGATCGAAAGCGGCGTGCACGGCGTCTTCGGACTTACTGTCGGCGACAGCTCGGGCAGCGGCGGCAGTGGCAGCGTCGGCGTCGTCTCGGTCTTTGATGTCTTTATCGATGCTTGCTTCGATGGCATCAAATCCCGAAGCCAATGCGGTATCAAACCCTTTAATACTTTCCAAAAGCTCCACATAAATCTCTTCGTACACCTTTTCTTGGTGGAGTCTCATTTTACGGAGGCGACCTAATTCAAGCGTCGCCAGGAAACTCACCACGGTTTCGGGTCGGGAGTTCGGATCCCGCAGGAGTGCGCGTAAGCCCGTGAGCTTACCGATCTCCATACGTTCACCGAAATCGAGAATTTTTTCGGAGAGCGAGACGGTTTCCTTCTTCAGGATCGTCGTTCGCTTCCGTTCTTTAACGAGTAGATCTTGGAAAGTCAGGGCCAGGCCCGTCACGTCCATCTGCTTCCAAACTTTTTCGGTGGGCTTGCGCGTATTCGGGCGCGTGAAAACGTCGTCGCCGAGGAGGGTGAGCGTGCCGAGCTCGCGCCCCATCTCGAGGAAGCGCTGATGCTCCCGGAGTTGGCGGAGGAGTTCCTCGGGCGAGAGCGCATCGTCATCGGTATTTAAAAGCGCGTTCGGGTCGACGTCGACGGGAAGGAGCGACTTCGACTTCCACTGAATTAAGGTCGCGGCCATCAGGAGGAAGTCCGACGCGATGTCGAAATTCAGTTCCTGCATTAAACGAACGTACGCGACGTACTGTTCGGTGATCTTCGCGATCGAAATTTTAGAGACGTCGAGTTCGTGGCTCTGAATGAGGTAGAGCAGAAGGTCGAGGGGGCCCTCGAAACGATCGACTCGGATAGTAATAGGGACGCGATTTGCCAAAGGCTAGTTTCCTCTTTCGGGAGGCCGCTCGATAATACCTGAGTCAACTCTCTGACGATATCCTATCGAAAGAATCCTGTGACACAAGGTGGGAAGTGCAGATTTACATAAAAAATATGCGGTGTGTGATCCGCTGACTTAAGGCTTGAGAGGAGGCCCTTAAGTAGTGGGAATAAAGCCGATTTTAGCACTCACGGCTTTCAGTGTTCGTGCGGCGCGTTCACGTGCGCGTTCGGCCCCTCGCTTCAATACCTGATCTAAATACGTGAGGTCTCCCATCAGCTGCGCGGTTTTCTCGCGCACGGGACGGATGGTGTCGACGCAGATCCCGGCGGTATCGACCTTTAAATGGCCGTACTGCTTACCCACGTAGGCGGCTTCGACCTCGGCGATCGTGCGGCCGGTCAGGACCGACTGGAGGGTCAGGAGGTTCAGGATTCCCGGTTTCTCGTCCGAGGCTTTAATCTCCGAGCCCGAATCGGTGACCGCGCTCTTCACCTTTTTTTCGATCTCTTTATCGGTGTCGTTTAAGAAGAGGGTCGCCTTCGGGTCGGCGTCGGACTTTGACATCTTTTTCGTCGGATCCTGGAGGCTCAAGATTTTTCCTCCCTCCTTCGGAATCCACGGATCGGGCAGGGCGAAGAGGGGCTTCGTCGTGGCGCCTTCCTTATTCCATCCCGGCGTATAGTGGTTATTCATTCGCATCGCCAGATCGCGCGTGAGTTCCACGTGCTGCTTTTGGTCGGCGCCGACGGGTACGAGATTCGTTTGGTAGAGGAGGATATCCGCGGCCATGAGGACGGGGTAGGCAAAGAGCCCCATCGGAATCATTTCGCCGTGCTTCGAAGATTTATCCTTAAACTGGGTCATGCGGGAGACTTCACCCATCGTGGCGTGGCAGGTGAGGATCCACGAGAGCTCGGCATGTTCCTTCACGTGGGACTGCACGAAAAGGGTCGCCGCCTCCGGATCGAGTCCGCACGCGAGGTAAGTTGCGATCGTCTCGTAAGTTTGGCGTTTTAAATCCTCGCTCCCGCGACTATTCGTGATCACGTGCATATCGACCGCGAAAAAAATACAGTCGTAATCCTTCTGCATTTTCGTCCAGTTCATCACGGCGCCGACATAATTTCCGATCGTGAGTCGGTTCGACGGCTGGACGGCGGAGAGCATGATTTTCTTCGTCATGAGAGGAGTCCGAAAACGGATTGCGCGACCCAGAGCGCGATGTGCGTGAAAAAGCTGATCGGGCCGTTTAGGAAGGAAAGGACGTTAAACCAGAGCAGCCCAAGTAGGATGAAGAAGCTATACTGCTCGATCTTCCGCATGAACTGCGTGCCGTTATAACCGATGAAACTTTCGATGATCTTCGAGCCGTCGAGCGGAGGAAGGGGGAGGAGATTAAAGAGGGCGAGCGCGAAATTAATCTGGATCGCGGCACCCATCATGCGCTGGACCGGTTCGTGGAGCGAAAAAGTTTCCGGAACGTAACGAACGAAAATGCCGAGTCCAATCGCGGTCGCAAACGCGACGATCACGTTCGCGCCGGGGCCGGCGAGAGAAACCCAGAAGAGGCCCTGTCGGTATTTCCGGAAGCGGGAGGGATTAATTGGAACCGGTTTCGCCCAGCCGAAGAGGAGCGGAATGCCGGTAATCATATTAATCATCGGGATCGCGACGGTGCCGATCGGGTCGATGTGCGGGATCGGATTTAAGGTCAGGCGACCGGCATCCTTCGCGGTATTATCGCCCCAGTATTTCGCGACGATCCCGTGACCGAATTCGTGGAAGACGATCGCCATGAAAAACGGGACGATCTGGATGGTCATTTGCTGGAGGCGGACATCGAAGCTGGAGGAATCCATTAGACTGAAAATCGCATGATCCGGGCGCGCCGTCCAGCTTCGCTTCCGGGTCCGGGGCGGAGGGCAACGCCTGAACGGGGGAGGGGGCGTTCCGTTTCCGATGGCGGATGGCCGATGTCCGACTCGGTTTCCGAGGCCGAGCCGGACCAGAATCTAGCCTCGGCAGAGTTTATAGAGGAAACCGCCGAGTTTATCGGCGAGTGGATATAAATTTTCTAATGCGGACCGTTCTAGTT
>JANXTV010000419.1 GCA_025352185.1 Oligoflexia bacterium | reverse complement strand
CGCCGTCGATGACTCGCGCTTATACGCGACGTTTCGAATGCCGAGTCCGATCCGGGTGTCCCCGACGAGAAACGCCGTTTCATTTCCGATCCGGTGGGGATATGCTCCTGAAATCGAGCTTCTTTTACGATCTCACTTACGTAAATTATAACGTCTCCTATCAGGCGAATAAACAGCAAGTGAAGCGCACCCACCAGATCGGAAATGAAACGGCGTTTCTCGTCGGGGACACCCGGATCGGACTCGGCATTCGAAACGTCGCGTATAAGCGCGAGTCATCGACGGCGATTGAAAACGTTCCCCAGGAACAGACCCTGAATCTCCAAGCGACCCACACTTTTAAGCGCGGCGATTTTAAATTCGAACCGACTCTCGGTGGGACCGCGATCACGCGGATCGGTTTCCATCCCTACTTTTCCGCCGGCTTACGCCACGAAACGGATTCTGACGGCGTTCGCCTCGGTCAGTTTTTGCGGTTGGGTTTCCACACGCGGTTTCCCTCACTGCTGGATCGGTACTACGAATTCGTACAAGCAGCCGGACCGTCTACGCTCGTTGCCCTTCCGAATCCCGGATTAAAACCCGAAGATGTACGCTCGGTTGAAACCGGCGCCGACTACTCGGTCGGTAACTACCACACGCAGCTAATTGGATTCCTCCGCGATTATAAACACGCGCGGTATACGAGCGCGACGACGATCGGGGCGACAACGTACTACCAAATCCAAAACGCCGGCGACGCCTACGTTTTCGGTTTCACCCACTCCCAAGATTACCGAATGTCCCCGAATATCGATTTCGGGACGCGCCTGACCTACCAGCAATCGAAGATTAAGGATCTCGACGCGGAATTTCCGTATAGCCCGAAATGGGTCGGGATTCTTAAGCTCGATCTCCATGATTCGGAAAATCGATTCGGGGTCGAAATCGTGGAAAAAGCGGCCACCGAATTCCTCTCCTATTCGGAATCAAGCTCGAGTCCTTCGAGCCTTCCGAACTATAAGTATACCGACCTGTTTGCACGCGCACGGGTGATTGCCGACGTGACCCTCGTCGCCGGAATCGAAGATTTATTCGATAAAAAAATCCAGTACCAGTCCCTCATTCCGGCGGAAGGCCGGGTTTATTCCCTTTCCGCAACCGCAAATTTCTAAACCGTTCCCCGAAAGTCCCGACGATGGAAAAACTAAAAGTCTACGCCTACGCGAACTGCTCCACGTGTAAAAATGCGGTTAAATTTCTCGAGAAGAAAAAGATCGCGTTCGACCTCCTCCCGATCGTCGACACCCCTCCGTCGCTCGTCGAACTGAAGAAAATGCTCTCCCACTACGAAGGGAAAATCGGAAAACTATTCAATACATCGGGCATGCTCTACCGAGAGATGGGGCTCGGTGAAAAATTAAGGACGATGAGTGAATCCGAATCCCTCGCCCTCCTCGCGAAACACGGGAAACTCGTAAAGCGCCCCTTCGCTCTCCGGGGCTCGAACGGAGTCGTCGGCTTCAAGGAACCCGAGTGGAAAACATTCCTGAGTAAATGACGCGCTGATAATTCGGGAAAGGTTTCACTCACTCGAGAACGGCAATTGACGCGAGAAATATCCCTCCGTATTTTAAGGGGATGAAAAATTTTTCGATCTTCGCGTTCGCCGTATTCTTCTTATTCTCGACTTCCGCATTTGCGAAGCGCAGCGCTCCGAAGGAAGTGAAACCGGTAACGGTGAATGGCATTCAATATTCGGTGCCCCACTTCGCCACTAAAAGTCGGCCGACGATGAAACATGCCGGTGGGTATCTCGAGGCGAAAGATCTTAAACGCAAAAAAGTACTCTGGCTCAGCGAGGTCTATTCCGTGAGTTACGTTCCCGGTATGGAGACGGACGTGCAGGACGTGTTTATTACTTCGATCGTCCCCGAGGGGAAAAATCTCCTCATCACGGATGAAAAAAACCGCACCTATCTATACCCTCTCGCGAGGTAGAACATCCGGTCGTTTTCGAACCTTTTAGTCGGCGGAAAATCCCGGAAAGTCCTGGCAAAGCATAGGGACGCCTTTTACTTGGGAAGCGTACGCGGAACGATCGATCCGGTCTACGGATCCGAGGATCATGAGTTCCGCATTCATGAGCATTCGGGAAATTTTTTCGGGCGACTTTATTCCGAGATCCTTCGCTTTAGCCATATGCTTCGGCGCGAGGGTCGCGATCCGACGGATCGACGTAAGTTCATTATGCATGAGACAATGGAAGTTCGACTGATCGGCGATGCTATCTATCGCGGTGTTCGTTTCACGAATGACTCCATCCCATCCGTACGCTTCGTAGGCGGCAGAGATTTTTTTTGCGATCTCGTGTCCACCCATTAGCTTGAATTCCTTAACGGGCATCGGGATATCGACGTGGGTCTGAAAAGGAGGAAGGATGACGGGAAAGAGCTCCTCGCAAACGATGGGAATTCCGCTTTTCTGCCAGTAAGTCGCCCGAAGATCATGCAGTCGACCCAGCGTCTGGGCACCAATCGTATCGGAGATGAGAAGCGTTAAGAAGATTTTATCGGACGCACCGTCCGTCAGTTTGGAATAGGTGTGGCGTCGTTTATTATTGCGCTCGATTGCGCTCAAGAGGTGCTTCCGAAAACATCCCCGAGTGGGGATAGGATCGGCGAAGGAGCCATCGGAATTCGCCACTGCCGATCCGGCAGCTAAGAGAAGAATGACCAGGCGGGAAAGGATAATAGCTCGCAACATTTTCGCAATATGACCCTATGCATTAACGGTGTCAACTGCGAAACCTCGGGATAATAAAGCCTAAAAGTGCGAGATTCTTCAGGAAGGGAGTCGGGACCAAAATGAGCAAAGTTTTCGAAACCCACGCGATTTCCGACCCTCATTCCGAACTTCATTTCCGAGAAATTGATCCCAACGAAGGCGACGAAGTTTCAACCTTCATATTATTCCACGAGTATTCATTCCGAGATTCTTCGAACGCCTACGTGCCCGATTCACTCGAAGAGCGCGCACGACTCGGCAGACTCCTTTCCGAATGGCTAAAGAACGGGGAGGAAAAATACCACTGCTTGGGTGTTTTTTCTGGCGGGTCAATGATCGCGAATCACTACCTCGTAAGAAAGCAAATCGATGGGCAGTCCGCTTGTCATATCCACGGACTTTGGGTCCATCCAGATTTTAGAAAACGTGGGATCGCGCGGCGCCTGAAAGAAATGGGCGAAGACTGGGCTAGGAAAAAAGAATGTCGCTTTATGGATACGAACGTTCGGGTCGAGAACCTGCCCATGATCGGATTAAACGAAAGCGTAGGCTACGAAATCGCGCGATTAAATTTTCGTAAAAACCTCGGATTCGTTGATGAGTGAAAATCTAGGGTCGAGCACTCCGAATTGGCAATCGATGCTTTCCGGCCCGAGGATCACCC
The DNA here is from genome assembly GCA_025352185.1 of Oligoflexia bacterium. Classification (GTDB taxonomy): domain Bacteria; phylum Bdellovibrionota; class UBA1018; order UBA1018; family UBA1018; genus JACMQW01. Next base: position 1,100 of record JANXTV010000419.1, on the reverse strand, counting down.
TCCGACCGCTGCTTCGCGAAGATTTCGAATCTCTCTACGCCGTCGCATCGGATCCTCTCCTATGGGAGCAACATCCGAATCCTGATCGTTATAAGCGCGAAGTTTTCGAGGGATTTTTCGAACTTGCGATGGCTTCGAAGGGAGCCCTCGCCGTCATTCGAAATGCTGATTCAAAAATCGTGGGATCATCTCGGTTTTACGATTTTCGAGAGGCGGAACGCGACGTCGTGATCGGATTTACTTTCCTCGCCCGTGAATGTTGGGGCGGATCGCTGAACGCCGAATTAAAATCCCTCATGTTAAATCATGCATTCCGCTTCGTCGACCGAGTCGAATTCCACGTCGGTCCTAAAAACAATCGCTCCCAGCGGGCGCTCGCTAAAATCGGCGCCCGGAGTCTGGGTGAACGGGACCGTCCGGTGCCGGGCGGAGGAGTAACTCGCTCCGCGGTTTTCGAACTTACGGCGGAAGACTTGCTTAAAAACGGAGGCCTCGGATTCAGAATCGTGGTGGATGTACCCACCCAAGGCGCCCGATTTATCCACGGAGAAGAAACGGTCGCGCAGTTTCAGGTATCCACTTCGGCCGTGGGAGTCGGGAACGAAGCCGGAAGTAATCGCACGCCGCCCGGAGTACTCAGGGTCGAAGGTCGCATCGGAGACGATGTACCCACCGGAACCATTTTTCGCGGACGCGTTTCTACGGGTGAAGTTTTCGCGGGCGGGGAATCGGAATCCACTTCGGATGCGGATGCGGATGCGGCCGAGGACCTCGTCCTCACACGAATCCTCTGGCTCGGCGGGATAGAGCGGGAAAATGCGAACACTCGCGAACGCCTAATCTACCTCCACGGAACGAACCAAGAAAATCTTCTCGGCACGCCGGCCTCTCACGGGTGCATTCGATTTCGTAATCGCGATATCCTCACGCTCTTCGCCTGTACCCCGCTCGGCACTCGGGTGGAAATCATCGAATGAGGCGCAACCGAATCCGTCTAACTTTTTGACAGGTGTCCCGTTTGTATTCGTCTTTCACCGATGAAAACGGGTTCCCTGCCACGAATGGTGGGATACACCTCGCCCAGGATGGCACGGCTCCTG
>JANXTV010000350.1 GCA_025352185.1 Oligoflexia bacterium | reverse complement strand
AGCGCCGTCGCCCGTTCGGCGGCGGTCAATTTTCGAATGCCGGTATATCCGTGGTTATAGGCGGTGATTGCTAGCGGCCAGTTCCCGGCGATAACGAGGTTACGACGAAGAAGCCGAGCGGCCGCGACGGTTGATTTTAATGGAGAGAGACGTTCGTCGATCCCGAGAGCCGGATCGACCTTCATGTATTCTTTTCCCGAGAGGGGCATGAACTGCCAGACGCCCTGGGCTCCGGCTTTCGAATGCGCATGGAGATTAAAAGAACTTTCGACCAGCGGAATGCGGGTGAGTTCACGTGGAACATCTAAGTTTTCGAAGATTTCTTCCATTTTAGGAAAGAAAGTTTCCGCCGAAAGGAGACCTTTCACGACTTGGTCACGTTGCCCGGTTTGGGCCCGAAATCCGGAATTCCACTCCTTAATCGAATGGACGTGTTCGGACTGTGAAAACGAGACGAGTAGCTTCTTCTCGGTGGCGGAGAGTTTCGGACTCTCGGGAGAAAGTTTTCCGTGTTTCGATTTTTTAACGAGACTGGCGAATGCCGCGCGGTACTCGGACATTCGTTTTTTCAGCTTCCGTTCGCGGTTAAGTTCGTAAGCCATCGCGTTTCGGGAATTTCGTTTTAAATCCCGAAAGTCCATGACCTCGTAAATAACTTCCGGATGCTTTTTATCGAAGAGGACAGTTTGTTCAGTGGAATATTCCGTATAGATGCGCAACCAAAACGATACGGTTGCTTTTAGAGGGCCGGGAACCCGGAAACTTTCGTCGATACGGTTATCGAAATCCGTGATCGCCATTTGGTGGGCATTAGGGGAAAGGCCGGCCTCGATCGTGGACGAGGATTTCGAGTTTTCACCGTATCCGGTCCGAAATGCCCGCTCGCCGTCGAATGGGCGAAGGGAAGTGAGAGAGGAACTGGGTTCATAGCTTGCCCCGGCGCTTCCCGCCGAAACGGCCAGTAAGCACAGGAGTAATAGAGAGAGACGTGGGGGGACTTGATAAATCATGGCAGGGATCAGTGAGCAAATACTTTGCCAGAATCAGCCCCATAAACTATGGATATGATTAAGGTGTTTTTGGGCCTAAATGGATAAAGTGTCTAACGTTTAGACAGTCCCTCCCAGAGTGACCTTTTTGAGGTAATCCCGTGACCGACCCCCAGAAAGATTCGACCCCCTCTCCGACGTCGTTTGAAGGCGCCTTTTCCCAACTCCAGGAGCTCGTGAAAAAGCTCGAGGGTGGATCTCTCGCCCTTGAGGATTCCTTGAAGGTTTTTGAAGAAGGCGTGCGACTCACTCGCTATTGCCAATCTTCACTTACTTCGGCCGAACAAAAGGTCGAGCAACTGATGAAAATTGGCGCCGATGGTAAAACCCAAACGAAACCCTTTGAAGATTAGGATGAAGACGTAGTGCTCGGGAGCCTCACCCTTCCCGCGGATCTAAAAAAATTAAATGTCGAGGATCTCGAAAACATTTGCGAGGAGATCCGACAGGAAATTATTGCGATCTGCTTAAAGAATGGGGGGCACCTCGGCGCGAGTCTCGGGGCGGTGGAAATCGCGGTCGCCCTCCACCGTATTTTTGAGTCTCCGAAAGATAAACTCGTTTGGGACGTGGGCCACCAAGCCTACGCACATAAGTTACTTACGGGCCGTTCGAAGGAATTTTCGACCCTCCGGCAGCGGGGCGGTCTCTCCGGATTTCTAAACCGCGAAGAGAGCCCGCACGATATTTACGGAGCCGGCCATAGTAGCACGGCACTTTCGGCGGCACTCGGGTTCGCGTACCACAGTGACGACTGGACGGTCGCGGTCGTGGGCGACGGCGGAATGACTGCGGGCGTTTCCCTCGAGGCGTTGAATAATATTCAATCACCGAATGACTTCGGACCGATGTTGATCATCTTGAATGATAATCAGATGTCTATTTCGGAAAATGTGGGCGGACTCACACACATCCTATCCCATGGACAGGGTGCAGATTTCTTCCAGATGTTTGGTCTTGAGTACGTCGGACCGCTGAATGGGCACGATCTCCCTACGTTACTCGCGACTATAAATGGAATAAAGTCGGCGCGGCCGCCGCGGCCGGTGTTGCTTCATCTGCTTACCCAAAAGGGGAAGGGTTATTCTCCCGCCGAGTCGCGCCCCGCTCTCTTTCACGGAGTTGGACCGGCCCAAGTTTCCGATATTTCGGGTAAAACTCGCGCGCTCGCTGAAAGTGAACCCGAAACTGAAAAAACCTGGAGTGAGGTTTTCTGCGCCGCCCTCATCGCGGCCGCAAAGAAGGACCCGAAGATTGTCGCCATTACCGCGGCGATGGGGGACGGCACGGGCCTTCTGCCTTTCGCAAAGCAGTTCCCCGAAAGATTTTTCGACGTGGGGATCGCCGAACCCCATGCCGTGACGTTTGCGGCCGGCCTCGCCGCAAACGGATGGAAGCCCGTTTGCGCGATCTATTCCACTTTCCTTCAGCGAGGCTTCGATGCGCTCATCCACGACGTCGCCCTTCAGAATTTGCCGGTAATCTTTGCGGTCGACCGAGCGGGGGTCGTTGGCGCGGACGGACCGACCCACCACGGTTCGTTTGATCTCGCTTACACCGGGTTAATACCGGGAGTATCTATTTACGCTCCCGTGATCGCCGAAGATTTTCCGGGATGCCTGGAGGAGGCTTTAACTTCGCCCGGCCCGAGTTTTATTAGGTATCCGCGCGGGAAAGCCGAACGTCGGCCCGAAAAGGCTTACGCGAAAGTCCGCGGACTCCAGGAAATCTCGGACCGTACTCGGACCCTCGCCCTGAGTATTGGACCGGTTGGGAATCGCCTCGCAAAAATTCGGGCTAAGATGTCCGTAGAAAATAGAGAATCGACGGCATTCATCGAACTCGTGTGTGCAAAGCCCATTTCTTCGGCACTCATTCACGAAATCACGGGACGCAAAGGCCAAATTTCGAAACTGATTTTTTTCGAGGAGGGTGGGCGTCACGGAAGTATTTCGGCCGATTTAGCGAGTCGTCTGCCCGCCATCGAAGCGGTCTATTTTACTTACCCGGATCGGTTTTTATCTCACGGAACGGTTTCTGAAATTGAAAAGGAAATGGGTTTTTCGGACGATGACTTTCTTCGTGCCCTGAACCCTGCCTAAGCGCATGAGTGACGTGAAAAAAAAACGTCTTGATATCCTACTCGTGGACCGGGGCCTAGCTCAGAGCCGTGAACGTGCGCAAGCACTGATCCTCAGCGGAAATGTTCTCGTTAAAGACACGCCTTCTACTAAAGCCGGAACCCCTTTCCCCGAAGACGTTGAAATTCGACTCCGCGAAGCGGATCACCCTTATGTCTCTCGGGGGGCGCTCAAGTTAAAATCCGCACTCGAAAAGTTTAGGATCGATGTGAGTGGGAAACTTGCGCTCGACGTGGGGGCATCCACGGGTGGGTTTACCGAAGTGCTCCTCCAGGCCGGAGTGACTCAAGTCACCGCCATCGACGTCGGATTTAATCAGATGGACTGGAAAATTCGGAACGATCCCCGCGTAATATGTGTCGAAAAGGTGAATGCACGGTACCTCACGCTCGAACAAATTCGTCAGAAAGTTGACATCACCGTAATTGATGTCTCTTTTATATCGCTCGATAAAATTCTTCCCGCGATTTTTCCGCTCGTAAATCCAGACGGCGACGTAATTTCTCTGATTAAGCCGCAGTTCGAAGTCGGACGTGGAGACGTGGGTCGGGGCGGAATCGTACAGTCTGACTTAGCGCGTGAATCCGCGGTTCAAAGAATTACGGATTCCGCTAAGGTGCTTGGATGGAGGAGGGTTCACTTGATAGACTCTCCCATTACAGGGACCGACGGAAATATTGAGTATCTCGCTCACTGGCGTCGTGAATCGGAGTGATGACTTTTCGCTTAAAGAATCTATTTTTGATTTTCGCGGTCCTCCTTATTTCTTCCTGCGCATCGATTTCGAAACGCCGTAGTGGAAATGAAACGAAGGAAGTTCAAGGACCCAAATCGCCGAACGGTACGGTAGCCGCGCCCTCCGGGCCGGGAGAAGTATTTGGCCCCTTTACTTCGAATTCTACCGCCGAACCCCTCGCGACCCCCGCCGCCGTTGCCGAGATGGCGCCTAATCCAGACCGTATTGTCCTCGTTTTCGGCCGCGGACTTACCCAAGGCTATGCTTACGTCGGAGTATTACGTGCGCTCGCGGAATTAAAAGTTCCGGTTCACGCGATCTACGCGACTGAGGTGGGCGCGCTCGCGGGTGCTCTCTATTTTACTCAGCCGAACGTAAATAGAATCGATTGGGCATTACTCCGCTTTAACGAAAAAAATCTGCGTTTTCCTGAAGGAAAATTCGGGTTTGTCAGATTGCAGTCGCCCGAGTCTGATTTATCGGCAAAACTGCGCGATATTTTTGGGGATCGTCGAGTCGAATCGCTGTCGGATAAGTTACACATTACGCTCGAGGACGCGAAGAGTGGCGAGGCGCTCGAGGCGAAAACCGGGGATTTATGGCGCGCGGTCCGGGGCGCACTCGCGGGAGCAAACGGCTTCTCACCCGAAGAGTTTGAAGGGCGTTCGGTACGGGCATCGGCGCGGAAACTTTCCGATGAATACCGCGTCGCACGCCAGGCCGAGAAATACCCCGTGGTCGTCGTAACGGCCGGTGGGCAGCCGCCCGAACTTTTTCGGAAGCTCGTGGAATCTCAGAAAGCGACGCTCATCTCGGTTCCTCTTTCCGGTATCGATGATCTGGATATTAAGAAAAGAAATCAGGCAGTGTTTTCTGGAAAAAATGCAGTTCACCAGGCCGCGAACGAAATTCTCGGATTAATCGGGCGTAAGCTCGAGTAGAAGGAAAGGACCTCGTGGGCTCCCTTGGCAAAACGGTCGTAAAAACCGGCGTAAAAATTCTCTTTATCGGAGCCATTCTCGGCTCGATTCTTTTAACTCTGCTCGGCGGCGGGGCATTCTGGTATTTTTCGCGTAGCTTACCGACGATTATCACGGTGGCCGATTATCGCCCGGCGGTGGTTTCCCAGGTGGTCGCTACGCAGGGCGGACACGCCACGGTCATCGGCGAGTTCTATAAAGAGCGGCGCTACCTGATCCCCTATGAAAAGATTCCCGAGAAGCTCGTCCAGGCCGTGATTTCCGCCGAAGACGATCAGTTCTTCAGTCACCAAGGTGTGAATCTAGCGTCCATCCTCCGGGCCGCGATCGCAAACTTCCGGGCCGGACACGTCGTCCAAGGAGGAAGCACGATTACCCAACAGGTAGCGAAATCCCTCCTCTTAACGCCGGAGCGTAGTTTCGTACGAAAGGCGAAGGAGCTCATTCTTGCTAGTCAGATCGAACGAAACTTAACGAAGCAGCAAATCCTCTATCTTTACTTGAATCAGATCTATCTAGGCCACGGTGCATACGGAGTTCAGGCGGCGGCCCGAGTTTATTTCGATAAGGATGTTTCGGAGCTCACCATCGCCGAGTGCGCGATGATCGCCGGAATGCCCCAGGCACCTGGAAAATATTCTCCGCATCAGAACCCGAAGAAAGCGAAAGAACGACAACTCTACGTCCTTCGGCGAATGCTCGAAAATCGTTACGTCTCGGCGGCCGAACATGAGGCGAGTGTTAAAGAGAAGCTGAAGGTTCACGATAGCGTCGACGTAAACCCAAAGTATAGCGCCTACTACATCGAAACCCTTCGCCGACAGGTCATGGAAAAATACGGCGACCGCGCCCTCTATGAGGATGGGCTTCAGATTCTCGTTGATATCGATCCGGAGCTGATGAAGACGGCCGGCCGCTCCGTCCGCGAGGGATTACGGGCGATTGACCGGCGGAATGGATTTCGCGGGCCGATTAAAAGACTAAAGAAAGACGACGAAATTCAAAAATGGCTCGACGAATCTCGAGTTCGACTCGTGATGGATCAACTCGGATATGACGTCCTTTTGCCCGAAGGGGTGATCGACACGATCGAGGCGGTGAAGTTCGCGAACCTGAAGGCCGAAGCCGATCTTCTTAAGCAGGGCGAAGTTTATCAGGGACTCGTTACGGGCCTGGACCCGAAAGCAAAAGTGGCTAACGTCGCGGTTGGCGCCGTAAAAGTAGAGATTCCGGTCGCCGAACTCACCTGGGCGAAGCCGGGCGTGACCCAACCGGCCCAAGTGCTCGCAAAGGGAGATGTCATTTACTTTCGCGTGCTGAAACGGGAAGGAGAGCGGGTCATTGCGGGTTTAGAACAAGACACGGAAATCCAGGGCGCCCTCTTCGCGATGAACGCGCAGACGGGCCAGGTCCTCGCGATCGAAGGCGGATTCGATTATTCGAAATCGGAGTTTAACCGCGCAATGCAGGCCCAGCGCCAAATGGGTTCGGCGTTTAAACCGATGATCTTCTCGGCGGCGCTAGAAAAGGGATACACTCCCGCTTCGATTATTGTCGATGCTCCGATTGTTTATAACGACGAGGAGACCGGGAAATGGAAACCGGCAAACTTCGAAGAGAAGTTTTACGGAGATACGACCTTTCGTCAGGCGCTGATTAAGTCGAGGAATATCCCGACGATTAAGATTGTGCAGGACGTGGGAGTTTCCTACGTGACCGAATTTGCGAAACGCCTCGGAATGCCGACGGTACTTCCGCAGGATTTGTCGATTTCTCTCGGTTCGGGAACCATCTCACTTTCTGAACTCACGCGCGCATACGCGGTTTATCCGCGTTTCGGTCGGCGAGTCACTCCGATCTATTATTCGATGGTGAAAGACCGCGACGGAAAAATGCTGGAAGAAAATCCTCCCATCGTTCAGAAGCCGCTCGATGCGGTGATGAAACTCATCGCCGCCGAAACGGTTGCCGATGTTCCACCGCCCGAGCCGGAGCCGGGGTCTTCCCCTTTACCGGCACCGAAACCGACGGCGTTTTCCTTTAAGTCGGCGTCGTTTCCGCTCCATGGAGATCCCGAGCAAGTGATGGATCCGCGAATCGCTTTCGTCGCGACCCACCTCATGAAGGAAGTCGTGAGTTTTGGTACCGGACACGAAGCGAAACAGCTCGGAAGAGCGGCCGCCGGAAAAACGGGGACGACGAATGACTATCAAGACGCATGGTTCATGGGATTCACCCCGCACGTCGTTGCGGGAGCCTGGGTCGGCTACGATACGCAGAAGCCGATCGGAAAAGGGGAAACGGGCGCCCGCGCCGCGTTACCGATTTGGCTCGAATTTATGAAAGAAGCCGTCAAAAATACGCCAGAAACGGACTTTGAAGTTCCTCCCGGAGTCGTTTTCGCGTCGATCCATCCCCAAACGGGTAAGCTTGCTCCTCCGAATGCGTCTTACGCGATTAAGGAAGCATTCATTGAAGGCAGCGAGCCGAAAGAAATCGGACCGAATACCACTGGAAACACGCCCCCCTCGCGGTCGCAGGGGGATTTCCTTAAAGAAGACATCGAATAACCCCGAAAAGCTCCTTGATGGGAGCTCTTCGTAAGTTACAACCTGCGGTATTCTACTCGGTCCTTCTTCACGGAGTGATCTTCGTCGTTTGGCTTTTCTACGCCCATCACGAAGCCGCTCTTGAGCGGACGGCGAAACGGGCACCGATGATCATTGAAGTCGATCCGCTACCGAAAGTTCCTGCCGTCACTTCGAAAAACAATCAGATCGTCCAAACCGAAAAAGCGAAGAAGACTGAACACGCCGCACCCGACGCATTCTTAGGCGAACAAACGCAGGTGGTCGAAAAGCAAATCATCTCGATGCCTAAAGTAGGATCCGCGGCGAAGTCTTCCGAAGGTAAGTCTGCGAAGGCCGAACCGACGGAAGAGTCCGCTCCGAAAAAGACGCCAGTGATTGTGGCGAGTGGGCCTCTCGCAAAGTTCGGGATCGCGGTTAGTGCGGGTAAAGAAGAATCTCCGAAGCCAAAGAAGGTTGATCTCGTTCAGGAAGCTTCGATGACGGCCCAGGCTCGCGGTGAATACGTGAAGGGTTTTAAGGCGGGCGAAGAAACGATGTTGAATACGCGAGAGTACGTCTTCTACGGCTACTTTCAGCGGATTCGAGAAAAGCTCGACCGCGCGTGGGACCATTCACTGAAAGATCGACTGACAAAATACTTTTACCGCGGACGCCAACTCGCGAGCGAAACAGACTACATGACTCAGCTGCTCGTAGTCCTCGATCCAGAAGGACGGATCACGAAGGTCCAAATCATCGGAGCATCGGGGACGAACGATCTCGATGAAGCCGCCATTAAGGCTTTCAATGACGCAGGCCCATTTCCGAATCCGCCGAAAGGCCTGGTCGACCACTCCGGTCAGGTCCTGGTTCGCTGGGATTTCGTTCTAAAAACGTAGTTTTCGTCGAACTAGTTTGAAAGCTTCAGGCGTTCAACGCCCTCGGCGACGAGGTATTCCGTCCAGAGCTGGTCCATTTTACGGAATGTTCGGATCACTTCGCGCGCTGCTTCAATCTCCGAGATGCCCTGTTCGCCCGCCAGGAGCTGAATCGACTGGAGGATGGAACCGAAGGCCGGAGTTTCCATGAGGGACTGGATCTCGCCGGCGGAATCGGGTTTTGCATCGGCGCGGCTCGAGACGAGCGCCGTATTAAAAATTTGGTTCAGTCGATTGCGCTGCAGCGAATCGTCGGACTCGAGATGGCTTTCTCGAGGAGTCGGGTTTCCAGTCGGGGTCCACATTCGAATCAAGATCTTTCTTTGAACTTCAGCTTCAACGTCATTCCAGCGTCAACAATTACTAGGACATTATTCATAGCCAACTCTGAGCTTTTCTCAAGGGGGCGAATGAAAAAAATGGGTCAAGAATGAAATCGCGGACTAGAAGAATAATTTCCCGGGAGATACACTGGGAAAATAAGGGGTTTTCCATGAGCACGCTCGATTCGCTTCTTTCAGTTGAGTCCTTCGAATCCCGGCACATCGGATTAAATGCGGAGCAAAAGTCTGAACTTTTGAAGGCCGTCGGAGTCACTTCGATGGAAGCGCTCATTTCTCAGACGATTCCTTCCGGAATTCGGTTGAAGGCGGCATTAAATTTAGAAGCTCCGCTCACGGAAGTGGCCGCGATCTCGCGCCTCCGCGATCTCGCAAATCGCAATCAGGTTTTTCGCTCGTATATTGGAATGGGTTACGTCGATACGACCGTTCCTGCGGTCATTTTAAGAAATATCCTAGAAAATCCGGGATGGTATACGCAGTACACTCCGTACCAAGCCGAGATCGCTCAGGGTCGACTCGAGGCGCTTTTGAATTTCCAAACCATGATCGTGGATTTTACGGGGTTTGAGATCGCGAACGCGTCGCTCCTCGACGAATCGACCGCCGCGGCTGAAGCAATGGCCATGAGTTTCGCGCTCCAAGGGAAAGATTCAAAAAAGGCGTTTTTTATTGCCGAGGACTGCCACCCGCAGACCATCGCCGTGGTGAAAACCCGCGCGAAGTACCTCGGAGTTCCCGTAGTGATTGGTAAACCGGAAGAATTTAAGTGGAATACCCCTCTCTTCGGAGCGGTACTTCAGTACCCGAACACTTTCGGCGTCGTTTCTGATCCGACGTCCTGGATTAAAGCGGCCCACGACCACGGCGCTCTCGTTACGCTCGCCTGCGATCTCATGTCGCTTGCGATTTTAAAAACTCCGGCCGAACTCGGTGCCGATTTTGCGGTGGGAAATACTCAGTGTTTCGGCGTACCGATGGGATACGGTGGTCCACACGCCGCGTTTCTCGCAACTCGCGACGCCTATAAGCGCCAAATGCCCGGAAGAATCGTTGGCGTATCGAAAGATGCGACCGGAAAAAATGCCATTCGCCTCGCGCTCCAAACGCGCGAGCAACACATTCGCCGGGATAAGGCGACCTCGAATATTTGTACGGCCCAAGTACTGCTCGCGATCATGGCGAGCATGTACGCGGTCTACCACGGTCCGAAAGGGATCCGAAAAATTGCGGACCGAATCCACGCCGCGACTTCGGTACTCGCCGAAGGACTGCGCCGACTCGGCTATTCCGTCGAGCCCGCATTTTATAACACGCTAACGATTCGGGGAGGGGACTCGGCTCGTCTCCACGCGGCGGCGACCGAAAATAGAATGAATTTTCGGGTAATCAATAATGATTCGATTGGCGTGACGATCGACGAAACCACGACTTCCGTAGAACTGGAGATTCTCCTTAAAATTTTCGGAGAGGCGAAGGGGAAATTGATCACCGTGAATGAAATCGCCGGGAACGCCCCCCTTGGAGTGAAGCCTTCGATGTTCCGAACGAGTCCGTATCTCACCCATCCGGTCTTTAACTCCCATCATTCGGAGACCGAGATGCTTCGTTATATTACGAAACTTCAGTCTCGCGACCTTTCTCTCGCCCAGTCGATGATTCCACTCGGCAGCTGCACCATGAAGTTAAATGCGACGAGTGAAATGCTACCGGTAACCTGGCCCGAGTTCGGGAGGATCCACCCCTTCGCTCCGTCTGCCCAAGTGTCGGGCTACTCGGCGATGCTGACCGATCTCGAGGGGAAGCTTGCCGAAATCACCGGCTTCGATGCGATTTCTCTTCAGCCGAACGCCGGTTCCCAGGGTGAATATGCGGGCCTACTGTCTATTCGGCGTTACCAGGAGGCAAAGGGAGAGTCGCATCGTGATATCTGCCTGATTCCCTCTTCCGCGCACGGAACGAATCCCGCTTCGGCATCGATGGCCGGGCTAAAGGTCGTCGTCGTCGCGTGCGACTCACAGGGAAACGTCGATCTCGGGGATTTGAAGGCGAAGGCCGAGGAACATTCGTCGAAACTCTCGGCCCTGATGGTGACGTACCCTTCGACGCACGGAGTTTTCGAGGAGTCGATTCAGGAAATCTGCGCGGTCATCCACCGCCACGGGGGTCAGGTCTACATGGACGGCGCAAATATGAACGCGCAGGTGGGACTCTGCCGGCCGGGTGATTTCGGCGCGGATGTGTGCCACTTAAATCTCCATAAGACTTTCTGCATTCCCCACGGCGGCGGCGGTCCCGGTATGGGTCCGATCGGAGTGAAGGCGCATCTCGCCCCGCACCTTCCCGACCACCCGGTCGTGAGCGGTGGGCGACCGGATTCTCTCGGTACGATTTCGGGCGCGCCCTTCGGGAGTGCGTCGATCCTACCGATTTCGTATCTCTATATCCAGATGATGGGCGCCGAAGGATTAAAGCGCGCTACCGAGGCGGCAATTCTCAGCGCAAACTACGTAGCGAAAAAACTCGATCCCCATTTCCCGATTCTCTACCGAGGGAAAAATGGATTTATCGCGCACGAATGCATTATCGACTTACGTCCACTGAAGGAAACGAGCGGAGTCGAAGTCGAAGACGTTGCAAAGCGCCTGATGGACTACGGGTTTCACGCGCCGACGATTTCGTTCCCGGTAGCTGGCACGATGATGATCGAACCCACCGAAAGTGAATCGAAGCCTGAACTTGATCGTTTTCTCGAAGCGATGATCGCGATACGCGGAGAGATCCGGGAAATCGAATCGGGGAAGATGGACCGGAAGAATAATCCTTTAAAAAACGCGCCCCATACTGCGGAGAGTTTAGTCGCGGCATCGTGGGATCACCCGTATACGCGCGAAAAGGCGGTTTTCCCCACCGCTTGGGTACGCGAATCTAAGTTTTGGCCTTCGGTCGCCCGGATCGACAACGTGTACGGAGAGCGAAACCTCGTTTGTGCGTGCCCGCCGATCGAGAGTTACGCTTAACCGCCGAGGGGCGTGTTAACACCTTCATTCGCTAGATGTAGCCAGCACTTAAAAGCGACCAGGTTATAGTTCACTTTCTCGTAATTGAGGTTCAAATCGATTTGTCCCGAAAGTGTGAATGGCCGTAAAATACTTCCCCACCTAAATCCATCTACGCCGGTCCGAAAGACACTCTTTGTGGATTTGCTGCCCTTGAACAATAAAACACTAAAATGTGGGTAACGCGGCCCGGGTGCAGATTTAGCTGAAGTCATTTCGAATCGATTTTCGATCTGGCTCCTCAATGTATATGCACCGAGTTCTAGCTTCAATTCACTCGTTTCGGTGGGATCACTTCCTTCGAATACGGCGGAGTCCGTAGCGATATTCGCGGTGGAGTTCCCATTCGAGAGTTCGACCTTACAGGCGATGCCATACTTTTCTTTCGCGGAGTTCGATGCTTCGACTAATCCGGGAAGTAAAAGGAAGAGCGTAAATGCGAACGCTATTTTCGCGCCATTTTTCATGGGTGCTTAGAGTTCGTGCTCGTCGAACGATACCATTTCGATGGATGTACATCCCGATCCTGCGGGCGGTTCTTCCTGCCCGACACATCGACCACTTCGTGAGGGACAAGCGATCCGCATGTGAAAGTGGTCGTCGTGATTCGGATACGGTCGCAGACGGCGGAGAACTTCGGTCCGCACCGCGAGCGTCGCCTTCGAGTCGACCGCGAGGTTCCGGTCGCAGAAGAGCTGCTTAATCTTCGGGTCGACGAAGATACGTCCGATATTTTTCCGGAGAACGACTTCCTTCAGTAGAAACCAATTCCGAGTCGTGTCGAAATTTGTGGTCACCTTCCCTCCGGAGACGAAAACTTCTTCGAATCCGTGATCTCCGATTAGGTTGGGGTTCCGTTCCTTGAAGTTCGCTTTAAGATACGCAACGTCCGCATCGAGACCGTTTTGGTGACTCGCGTGACTCGCGAGTTGGCCACCTTCGTGAGCCGCCATATCTCCGATCTGAACACGGTCTCCAACCGGAAATTGCTTTCGAAATGCGGTGGCAGCATTCACGATCGTATTCACGAGCGTTTGCGTGCCCCATCCCCGATTCCGAGGGCGAAAAATTTTAAGGTGCGCGAAACTCTCGAGCGGTAGATTACTCGCTCCGATGAGAGATCCCGAAGAATAGAATCCGACCGCTTGGGATTTATCGACCATATCGTCGGCGGGATCGTCGGGAGTGGGACCCCCGGGAAACTCGCTCACCGGTAGGGAGGTCGATGTTGCATTCACCGCACCCTGCCCACAGGCCGAAAGGACGAGCGTGAATAAGGCGAGCCCAACGATTCTGATAGTTCCATCCATAGAACATCTCTCCATCTGTAAAAATTTTCTCGTTCGATCCGTGAACGTGAAAGCAGGGTCTATACAGTGTAGTGACTAAAGCCTCGGGAGGTAAAGAAAAGATCGCGAAACGAAAAAGCCCCGCACGAATTGCGAGGCTTTTTCATAGGGATAATGACGAGTTTTAAAATTTCGTCGAAAAACTGCCGAATTTTTAAACTTATTTTAATGTCTCAACGAACGCGGAATATTTTGCCGCCTCCATTAAATTTGCGGTCGTCGCGGGATCGGTGAGTTCGATCTTAATGAGCCATGCGCCCGCGTGAGGATCTCGATTCAGGAGTGAAGGTTCCGAAACGGTAGCGTCGTTTACGGCCACGACTTTTCCGGTAACCGGTGCGTACAGGTCCGACACTGCTTTAATGCTTTCGACGACGCCGAAGGTTTCGCCGACTTTAAGTTCTCTCCCGATTTTCGGGAGCTCCACAAACACGATGTCACCGAGCGCGCTTTGGGCGTGGTCGGTAATACCGATCGTGATTTGATTGCCTTCAACTTTTGCCCATTCGTGATCTTTTGTGTATTTCAGGTTCGCCGGGAAGTTCATAATATAGTCCTTTAACTGGGGCGTTTATAAAAAGGCGTCGGTACAATTTCGGCAGGGATTCGATTCGCTCGGATTTCAACTTGGAAGGTGTTTCCCATCCCGGCCGAAGGCGCCTCGACGTATCCGATACCGATCGCTTTTTTAGTAAGGGGGGACTGGGTTCCGCTCGTCACGAACCCAATTTCGCGCGTACCCGCAGAATCGAAGAGTTTATAACCCGTGCGCGGAATTCCGGCACCTTTCATCTCGAATCCAACGAGTCTGCGCTTTAAACCGGCTTCCTTAATTTTAATGAGGGCATCTCGCCCAACGAAATCACTTTTTTCAAGTTTAACGGCCCAGCCGAGCCCGGCTTCGAGCGGGTTGGTCGTCGAGGTGAGTTCCTGACCGTAAAGCGGATACTTCACTTCGAGGCGAAGGGTATCCCGCGCACCGAGACCGCACGGTTTAATGCCGAAAGGAGCTCCTTTTTCGAGGAGGGCGCACCAGACTTTCGGAGCTTCGTCCCAGGGAACGTAAATTTCAAATCCGTCCTCGCCCGTATAGCCCGTGCGGGCCGTAATCGTAGGCACTCCCGCGATCCAGTCTTCGATGAAGCGGAAGCCTTTTATATCCGAGAGTTTCGTCCGCGTGAGGGTTTGGACGATCGCTTCCACCTTCGGACCCTGAATCGCAATCTGGGACCAATCCGAACTGACGTTCTGGAGTTTACAGGCGAAGCGCTCCGACTCGTGAATTTTCTTCATCCACGCAAAATCTTTTTCGGTGTTCGATGCGTTTACGCAGACTAAATATTTTTCTTCGGCCCGTCGGTAGACGATGAGATCGTCGATGATTCCGCCGTCGGGTTGGCAAAGAACCGAGTACTGGGCCATCCCGATCGCAATCTTAGAAACGTCATTCGAAACGAGGTGGTAGAGGAAACGTTCGGCGTCTCCACCTTCGACGAGAACCTCACCCATGTGACTGACGTCGAACAGACCGGCAGCCGTTCGGCACGCCAGGTGTTCATCGCTCACTCCGGAATATTGGACGGGAAGTTCCCAGCCCCCGAAATCGATCAGCCGTCCGCCAAGCTTTTTATGTTCTTCAAACAGCGCAGTTTTCTTTAGGTTCGTGGGGTTCACGATTTCACCTTCTTTGCGGCGCTTTCGAGCGTATTTTCGAGGAGACCGAGGATCGTCATAGGTCCGATTCCGCCGGGAACCGGAGTGGCGGCAGACGCGGTTCCCGCGATCGATTCGGAGTCGACATCCCCGACGGTTTTCCCCGCCGCGTCTTTCCCGATTCCGACGTCGATGACGACGGCTCCGGGCTTAACGTGAGATTTTCCGATGAGTCCCGGTTTTCCCACCGCGACAAATAAAAAGTCGGCTTGGCGGGTGATCGCCGCCAGGTCCGGTGTGCGACTGTGGCAATGCAGGACGGTAGCGTCCCGGGCGAGCAGAAGGCTTGCGAGAGGTTTCCCAACGATCGAGCTTCGTCCGACGACGCACGCGATTTTTCCCTTCACCGAGTAGCCGTAAAAATCGAGGAGCTTCAGGCATCCGGCCGGCGTACACGGGAGGAATCCCTCGAGTCCGAGTACCATTCTCCCAACCGTTTCCGGGTGGAAGGCGTCGACATCTTTTTCGGGCGCCACCCAGAGGAGAACTTCCGACTCGAGGTAAGTCGCGGGCAGCGGACGTTGGATCAAAATCCCGTCGACGGTCCCGTCGTCATTTAGTTTTTTCACGGCCGTTCGCACTTCGGTCGCGGACGCGGTCGCGGGAAAATGAATCGTCGCTGCATCGATCCCGACTTCGGCGGCCAGCTTTTCTTTATTCGCGACGTAGAGCGCACTCGCGGCGTGGTCCCCCACCATGATGACTCGAAGAACGGGTTTACGTCCGAGGGCGCGCGTGAGTTCGCTCGCCGTCTTCTGTAATTCCGGTAGGCGCTTTTCGCGGTAAGGTTTAGCGGCGAGGCGTTTCATCATGAATGGTGTCAGAAACATCTCACGTGGGTGCACTGCGGCTCAAGGAGGGAGGAAAGTTTTTCCGGTCTAGGGGGGAGGTTTTACCGAGCAATATGGATTCTTTTGCCGCCCCGAGGAATCCGGTAACCCCGGTTTTCGCGAAATGATTCACGAATGCGTGACGGCACGCCCGTTGCTTTCTTTACCTACTGAAACTTCTGCCAGGATGGTGGGGTTTCGGGGGATAGAATATTGGCCACAGGGATGTGGACTTCCGTATCGGGCGCTGCTGCGCAGGCCCAGGCTGTCGAGACCGTCGCTAATAATTTAGCGAACGTGGATACGAACGGCTTCAAAAAAGACCTGCCCGCGTTCAAGGAGTACCTCTCCTCGGTCGAACGCGAGCACGATCGTCCGTCCGTTCATATCGGTCCGGTTAAAGATAAGGATCTGAATCCCCTCTACGATAAAGACCAGGCGCACGTCATCGTTCACGGGACCTATACGAGTTTCAAGCAGGGGCCCATGAAAGTGACGAAGGCTCCCCTCGACGTTGCGATCGAAGGTCCGGGGCTGATTGAAGTTGCCTCACCCCAGGGTGCGAAATACACACGCCACGGAAGTTTTAAAGTCGCCGCCGATGGACGGATGGTTACGAACGAGGGGTATCCCGTACTCCTCGCACGCGCCGGTGGTTTAGCGGGCGACGCGCCCTCGGCGCTTTCGGCCGGAGCGGCCGGAGGAGCGGGTGCGGGAGAATTGGCGAACGGCTCGCCGGTCCCGGGTTCACTCGGGGACCCTAACGTCGCTTCGCGGTTTATTAACCTGAAGGACCGCGGAAACATCAGCATCACCGAAAAGGGCGAAATTTACTCGGGCTCCGACTTACTCGGACAAATCAGTCTCGTGGAATTCCAGGATCCGAAATTTCTTCAGAAAACGGGACTTCAGTACTTTGCGAATACCAATCCCGAGAAAAATGCACCGAAAGAACCAACGAATTCCCAGCTGCACCAGGGGATGGTCGAAGGCTCGAACGTAAACCCGGTCGAAGAAATGACTAATCTCATTAAGGCGAACCGTCTTTTTGAGCACGACTTAAAAGTAATGAAAACTTTCGGCGAGATGATGGGCCGTGAAGCGAACGACGTGGGGAAACTCTGATGTCTATCCCCCTAAAGAACGAGGTTAACTCATGATCCAGACTCTCCATACCGCGGCTACCGCACTCGAAGCGCAGAGCGCGAACATCGAACGGATCTCCAACGATCTCGCAAACGTAAACACCGACGGCTATAAGCGCGGAAAGACCGAGTTCAGTGAACTCATGTACAAAACCGATAAAGAGCCCGGCGCCCAAGTCGGCGCGGCTTCACAAACTCCGGTCGGAATTCAGACGGGTCTCGGCGTGAAGGTCGGCGCGAGCCATAAAATCTTCGAGCAAGGTGCCGCAAAACAAACCGGGAACCCACTCGATTTTATGGTGGAAGGCCGAGGATTCATTCCCGTTCAGCGCCAAAACGGCGAGATTGCTTACACGCGAGTCGGCGCATTCCACCGCGATAATCAGGGACGGATGGTTCTCTCCAACGGCTGCCAACTCGTACCGAACGTCGTTCTGCCGGCGAACGCCATTGCGATCAATATTAAGCCGAACGGCGAAATCAGCGCCCAACTTCCGAACGCGGAGGAGACCACGCTCGGCCAGATCCAGCTCGCGACCTTCGTGAATGAGCAAGGACTCATGGCGATGGGAGACGGACTCTATCGCCCGACGGCCGCTACCGGCGCGCCGATTCAGGGAATTCCTGGGGAAGACGGACTGGGTCAGATCGGCCAAAGCGCACTCGAAGCTTCGAATGTGAACGTCGCGAGTTCGATGGTGGAAATGATTCAAACCCAGCGTGCCTACGAAATGGGCACGAAGGTGATGGGTATCGCGGATCAAATGCTGAACGCGACGGTAAATCTTAAGTAGTGATCCTAAGACCGAGTGAAAGAGAGTGATGCGGTGAATATTTTATTTAAATTTGGAATCGGCTTCGGAATTGGACTCGCCCTTTCTACTTTCGGCTTTGCCGCCGGAAAAGATGAGGAAAAAATCGAGACGCTTCTCCGGAACGAACTCTCGAAACGATTTTCAAATAGCCAAATGACTGCGACGATCGAGTTTCTTTCCGGGACGACCTTTCCGGTACTCGGCGAAGGCCGTGAGGTTTCGACGATTCGGATTCTCTCCGAAGCGGGAACGGGTACCGCAGACTATTCCGTAATTTTAAGCGATGGCTCGAGCTTACTCGGCCAAGCCCGGTTCCAAGCGATGGTCCCAACTTTCGTTGCGGTGAAGCGGATTCACCCCGGGGATAAAATTTCCCGGGGTGATTTCCAAATCCAAACGATCAACGTCGCCCAAGGTCTCGCCTACCAGTACCGCGGCGTCATGCTCGGCACGCGGGAAACCATCGACGGTCTGCAGGCGCGCCAAACGATTCTCGAAGGCCAATATCCGCTTTCTAACGGCGTAGAGAAAATGCCGGATATTCGTCGGGGTGACACGGTTCAAGTGAAGATCCTTTCGGGGGAGATACTCCTTTCGACGCTCGGAACCGTCCAGGAGCCCGGGTATTTGAATAAAAACATTCGGATTCTGACGCAGAAAACGAAAAAAGAGCTCGTAGGTCAGTTACGTGAAGGTGGAATTGTAGAGGTGAAACTGTGAATTTAGATCTCGATTCAGAAATTAATTCGGCTGGTTTTTTCGGTGGACTTCGGTCCGTTTGGTTAGCGGTCGGTGCCGCAGTCCTTCTCTTTGCCCTGAGTGGGCTAAGCGGATGTAGCCAACTCATGGGCGGACTTCGTCCCGATCTAAACGATGAATACCGTTACGAATCAGAACCGACGAGTGGCGGACGAATGTCTGAAGCCTCGCTACTTGATGAGGGTCGCTCGCGCGGGCCGGACTCGGAAGATTCCATGGGTCACCACGAGCGGCGATCGACCTCCGTGGGTCGCATGGGCGGCCAAGGGTCCTGGATCGAGCCGGGCGAAGAAGATCGCGCAGCGATGCGACGTCCGAATCCACAGACCGACGACGAGGAAGCTCCTAAGCTCGCCGCCCGTCCGGTGCTCCAGAAAAAATATAAAAACGGCAATCGTGCGACGAAAGCGGATTTCGTGGACGACGCTCGCGACGACGGGTCCCTCTGGACGTCCGAAGGACAAACGAATTACTTCCTGACGAAAAACCAGATTAAATCGGAAGGTGATCTCGTAACGGTCGTTTCCGACGAGGAGTTTATTAAGGATATCGCCGCCGAACTGAAGCGGACGATGTCTCCCGATGAACGTGAAGCGGAACTGGAAGTCGCTCAAGAGCGCGCGCGCCGTAAGGCCCTCGGGCTTCCCGACGACTCGGCGGCTCCCGC
>JANXTV010000341.1 GCA_025352185.1 Oligoflexia bacterium | reverse complement strand
GCTCGTGCCTTAACGGCATCGCTGCTGGGATCAGTCGCCCTGTTTGGATGCAGCTTAAAACCTGCATCTCAACCCGCGAAACTTTCACTCGTCCTCCCGAATCCGGGAGGGTCGAGTCTCGTAGCTCCCGCCTCTCGTGTGCACGGACTCGCGGCGGCGAGCTGGCAGGGATTTTCCTGTTACGCGGTAAACGTGGTGGGTCCGGGCATCGCCGATTCGGCCGCGAATCCGAAACCTCCGATGACTGATTTTTCTGCTCTGATTTCTGGAACGAAGGCCTGCGCCTACCGCGGCGTCGTTTCGAATACGTTTAGTTTTCCCGCTAGCGGGGCGGACGTCACAATCGAAGTCCAGGTCCCGGCCGGTTCGGGCCGAATCGTCCAGCTCGTCGGCATCGCCGATATCGCCGGATGCGGAAATAATTTTCTCCAAACTATTTCCGCGACGACTCCCGAAATTTACGAGATCGGCCACACGGTGGCAGACCTTTTCGGAGACGCAACCGTAACGGTCCCGGTGAGTTACACTCTCGCGAGTTCGCTTTCTAAACGCGTCGACTGCATTAACGGTTCTCCCGCCACGTTTCTCCCTACGGTTACGATCACTTCACCGACGGCCGCTTTTTACCTGAATAAAGCGTCCGTTCCGACTGTTACCACCTTTACCGGTACCTGTTCGGAATCGGGCGAGCCCGTCGTCGTAACCGGCGGCGGCACTACGGCAACCGGATCTTGCACGGGCGCGAAGGCCTGGGCGGCTACCTTTAGTGCGGGTGCATTCGCCGGAGCATCCGAAGGTCCGATTAACTTTACGGTTACCCACGCAAATACGGGCGGAACTTTAAGCGCCACCCCGGCGACCCTTACGATTCTGAAGGATACGCTCGATCCCTCCCCAGCCGCCGGACCGGGATGGAACCAAGTTTCTCCTCGAAACGTTTTAACCGCACGCGCCGAGTGGACTCCCGCCCCGGCTTTCGCATCCCAGAGTATCCAGTTTTATTCGGGAGCGGGCTGCGGGACTTCCATCGGCAGCCTCCTCCCGGTTGGCGCCGCCGCATTCTACGACTGGACCGCGCCCGCGGACGGGACCTATACGTTTACGGTAACGACTTACGATACGGCCGGAAACTCATCCCTATCGAGTTGTACCACCGGCACGATGGTGATCGATACCGCGGCTCCGTCGACACCTTCGAGCTTAGGTTTGAATTCTCCGACGACCTCTCCCGGTTCGAATCCGTCTCCGTTGATCGACGTTTTCGGGCTAGCTGCCGGAGATACCGTAAAGCTTTATTCGGACGCGTGTACGACGCTGGTGGGATCCACCGTGGCCACGGGCTCGTTTGCGACGGTGACTTCAAGCCCGCTCCCTCCGGGGACTCCGTATACCTTTCACGCGACCTCGACTGATGCCGCGGGTAACGTTTCGTCCTGTTCCGCCGCCACCGTCGTTTACCAGTATAATCCGCCGGCGCCGGTCCTCGCTTGGATGCCGCTTACGCACGATTTTCTTACGGTGGATGTCGGGGGAACCGCGGTCAGCTATACTTTTTCGCTGACGAACACCGGAAATCTGCCCGCGTCGGGATGTAGCGCACCTACGATTTCGGGGGGAGGCCACTTTACCATTACGAGCGATGGCTGCCTGACGGCAAATCTCGCCGCCGGTGGGGCAACCTGTAACGTCGTCGTGGCCGCGAGTCCAACCGCCGCGGGACTAAAGACCGCGACTCTTTCTCGTACGTGTACGACCGGAGGCACGGTTTCGACCACCGCGAATCAAATTCTCGTGACGGGAGTGACCCCGACTCTTAACGCGTCGGTAGCTTCGCATCCTTTCGGAACCCTCGCCATCGGTACGAATTCGGCGAATTTCCCCATTACAATTACAAACTCGGGATTGGGATCGGCGTTGGGATGCTCGGCAGCCACGCTGAGTAACGGCGCTGACTATACTATTACGAGCGACACCTGCGGAGTGGCGAACATTCTGCCCTCGAATTCCTGCACGATTAACGTTCGGGCAAATCCTACGGCTTCGGGTCCGCTCAACTCGATCTTAACGAAAACCTGTACGGCGGGCGGTAGCCTAGTGGTGACGTTATCCACGACCGGAGTGACGCCTCCCGCTCCCGCT
>JANXTV010000339.1 GCA_025352185.1 Oligoflexia bacterium | reverse complement strand
CTCAAAAAATTTGGCCGCTACTTCCTGCTCGATTTAATCGCGCAGGGAGGGATGGCTGAAATTTACCGAGCCCGCCTCGCCGCAAAAGACGGCGCCGGTCGTCTCGTCGTCGTGAAGCGGATCCAGGCGGGATTTGGTTCGAACGAAGAATTCCTGAAAATGTTTAAGTCCGAGATCAAAGTCACCATGGGGCTGAACCATCAGAACATCGTGCAAGTTTACGATTTCGGTGAAGAACAACTGCAACCGTTTATCACCATGGAAATGGTCGACGGTAAAAACCTTCGCCAACTTTTAAATCGTTTTAAAGAACTCGGCCAATCCTTTCCGGTCGAACTCGCCGCGCACATCATCGAGCAGTCGGCCGGCGGACTTAATTACGCCCATACCTATAAAGATAAAATCAGCGGTGAGCACTTAAACGTCGTTCACCGCGATATCAGTCCCCAGAACTTACTCGTCTCGTACGAAGGTGCGGTGAAGATCATCGACTTCGGTATTGCGAAAGCGACGACGAATAGCGAACACACGCGTGCCGGCGTGATTAAGGGAAAACCCAGTTATCTATCTCCCGAGCAGATTTCGGGAGATCCGATCGACGGCCGTACCGACTTATTCGCCCTCGGCGCGGTATTCTGGGAACTCCTCGTCGGTAAAAAACTTTTTGCGGGTGATAACGATCTCGCCGTACTTAAAATGATCGAGAGCTGCTCTACGACGGTCCGTCCTCCGTCGGAATTGAATCCAAACGTTCCGAAAGAGCTCGACGTCATCGTGATGAAGCTCCTCGCGAAATCTCCCGATAAGCGTTTCCAGACGGGTGAAGAACTGCAGCGAACGCTGCGTCGGTTCCTTAACGCTTACGCGCCTGACTTTGCTTCCGGTGACCTTTCAAACGTAGCGAAAGAAATTTTCCAGAAGGAAATTGTAGAGGACCGCAAAAAGGTCCAGCGGCTGAACGACCGCGTAGAGCAGCTCCTCCAAAATGAAATTCCAGAAATTGCCGAACACGCGGAAGAGAAACGTGGCCAAAAGCGCGAAGAAACGACGACTTTCGTCGCGCGCCCGGCCGTCGGCCTTCCGAAGGCTCCCGTAGAAATTAAATTTGATGACATGAAGAGTGAAGCCCCGCTTCCGATGGACCGCCCGCTGGGGCCATCGCGCCCACGTCCCGGAGCGGCCCCGGCCGCCCGTCCCGGTGGAAACTCAACGATTTATTCGAAAACCGGAACGCGGGCTGCTCCCGGCACTATTTCGGGAAGTTCAATGCCCCACGGCGGTACCCGCACGAGCGCGTCGTTCCGACCGATCCCGGAGACTTCTCCTCGATTTACTCCGTACGCAGTGACTGCGGCACTCGTTGTTTTCGTGGCGTTCGCCGGTCCGAAGTGGATGGGCTTCCAGGTTCCGGTGGTCTCCGGAATTTTCGGATGGACCGTTCCGGTTAAAGAAGACGGCGGACCAGAGCGTGGCCTCGCGAGCATTAAGGCGTCTCCGGTTCCCGATCCAGACACCGTTATTCGCCGCGAGGAGACTGCCAATACGCCTCCGGCAAAACTGCGGCTTAATATTTTTCCCGAAGGCACGGACGGAACGATCTCGGTGAATGGAAAGCTCGTGAGCGCCGCAAATCCGGTTACCGAAGTTCCCACGAACTCAATGATTCTCCTCACCGTGCAGCGCCCAGGGTTCGAAGAATTTAAGAGCGAATTTAAAGTCGATATCGGTGCGGTTGCCGAGAACGGCGAATACCTGAAAGAAGTTTCCCTGAAGGTCGCGCAAGTCATTCGAAATCCCGCGGAGTATACCGGCGATAAGGGATTCCTTACCGTGAAGTCGACTCCGGGAGCGGATACGACGATTTACGTGAACGGGAAGTACTGGGGAACGAAATACGCCCCGTTTGAAATGCTCGCGGTTCCCGTCGGAAAAATCAGTCTCCAGCTCTATAACTCGACGCTCGACCTCGAAGACCAAATCGCCGTCGAAGTCGTTAAAAACAGCTCAAAACAAGTCCAGTCGAGCTTGAAACCGAAGAAGCACTAACCTACGCAAGTAGGTTAAGGCGCTCCGCGGATGGACGGGCTCCGCCCGGCCGTAGCGGAGACGACTTAACCGTAACTAGATCGCGGACAGTGGCGCCAGTTACGGCTCCCCAGCCATTGCGGTCGGGCGAAGCCCGCCCATTCATGGATGGGGAGCCTACTCACTTCGGGCCACGCTATTCCTCGTACTTGTATCCGACGCCGTAGATGGAAATGATGTGTTTCGTGAGGGCCGGGATTTTTTTCCGAAGCGCGCGGATGTGGACGTCGATCGTCCGATCGTTCGTTTTCTCAGCTCCGTCTTTCCAGACTTCTTTTAGAATCGCGTCGCGGGAAACGACGTTGCCGAACTGACTCGCGAGGAAGCGAAGAATATCAAATTCAGTCAGCGTTAGGTTTGCCCGTTTTCCCGCATAGGTGACTTCACGGGTGTTCGCTTCAATGCGGAGATCTCCGATTTCAATCGGTGCAACCTCGACCGAAGCCGCCTTCCGAAGTCGGGCTTGAATGCGGGCTTCAAGCTCGCGAAAATCGAATGGTTTTGGGAGGTAATCGTCCGCGCCGACACTGAGCCCGCGGGTTACGTCGGCCTGAGTATTCTTCACCGACAGCAGAATCAGGGGAATCCGTTTCGTTTTCTCATCCTGTTTCATGAGTGAGCAGGCATCGAGCCCCGAAAGAATCGGGAGAACGACGTCGAGGAGAATGAGATCGGGCTGTTTATTACGGGCGTAATCGATTCCGATCACCGCATTCTCCGCCGACATGATTTCGAAATCCTTCGAGAGCATCGTCTCGAGGAATTTGCGGGTTTCCAGGTGATCTTCAATCAAAAGGATGCGGGCTTTTTTCATATGAACACTCTGAAGAAATGCTAACACGCACTTTACATTCTGCCCAGATGGGAAGAATGACTCGAGAGTTCGTCAGAATAGTGACGGAGCCAGGGCAGATGAATCGACTCGCGCGGTCCCCTCGTCTACCCGAGGTAAACGGCATCCCCTTAAGCGGCGCGCTTAAAGTTAAGCGAAACGAATTCTTCGGTAATCTCTTCTTCGTATTTTCCCCACGTCGGGTGTGCCTGGCAAAAGGTTTTAACGAGTTGCTCATCGAACTGGCGTCCGGCGAACTGTTTGAGTTCTCGGTACGCGAATTCGTCGGTCAGTCCTTTACGGTAAGGACGAGTCGTCGTCATCGCATCAAAGGTGTCAGCGATGAGAATCACGCGTGCCGTAACGGGGATATCGTCTCCGGTGAGACGATCGGGATACCCTTTTCCGTCTAGACGTTCATGGTGATGGCGGACCCCCGGGAGAATATCCTTGAAAAAAGGGATAAGGGATAAAGGCTGTAAGATTTCCGCACTTTTAATCGGATGAACGCGGATGACCGCTTGTTCCTCCGCCGTGAGTCGTCCGGGTTTTAAGAGAATCGAATCGGGAATCGCAATTTTTCCAAGATCGTGAAAAATACTCGAATACTCGACGACTTTTTGTTCGTATTCATTCATCCCGGCTGACTTCGCAAGCATGCGAGCGTTCCGGGCGACGCGACGGCAGTGCCCGTACGTATACGGGTCGCGCTCCTTCAAGGCTGCGAGTAAACTCAGCATTACTTTTTCAGCCCAATCGGGGATGTCGTTCCAAGCCATTCATAATCTCTTCGACGGAATTTCGGCAAAAATGAAGAGTCACTTTTCTGGCGGTCGGCAAAAACTCTCCATAATCCACGGAAGCCGGGAGACCGAAAGGAATAGGGAAGGGAGGCGACTATGCGAAGACTTACGGATCTAGAAATGAGCACCATCTCGGTATGCTTCGGCGTGATCTTCGCTTCCCTAATGCCTATGGCAGCCTTCGCTACGGGTGCCGATCTAATCCCCGGATCGCGGTACGTCTCTCCGCGCGGTGCCGCGCTGGGGGACGCCTATATCGGCCTCGCGGAAGGCCCGGGCGAATCTCTTTTCTATAATCCGGCCGGATTAGGGCGCATTAACGGGTTTGTGGGCGAGCCCCTGAATATTGGTCTCCAAGGAAATGCTTCACTCATCAGCGGATTCGGCACGGATATTTATAAGTTTCAGGCACTCGATAAATACGAATCGAAACTTCAAGGAAGTCCGGGAGCCCGTCCGGGAGCCGCTTACTCGCTCCTCCCTTCGTTTGGATTTCGCGGGTTTGGGATTGGCGTGCTTTACCAGTCTAGAAACATGGCCGAAAGTAACGGCGTAAACCTTCGTTACCGAACCACGAATCAACTCATTCCGGCTGCCGGATTCGGTCTTCGACTTGCTTCGGGAGTTCTCCGGATCGGATACTCTCTGCAGTATGTGAACGAAGTCTCGGTCGATAAGACGGTGGTCCATGGAACGACGCCGCTCGGGTGGACCGAAGGGGCCGCGCAGGGGAAGGGATTTTCTCATACTCTCGGAATGGCGTTAACCCTTCCATACCTTTACCAACCGACGGTTAACGTCGTCGCTCGCAACATCGCGGGAACCAATCTTTCGGGAACGCCCCT
>JANXTV010000300.1 GCA_025352185.1 Oligoflexia bacterium | reverse complement strand
AAAGAAATCCTCCGGATGATTTCCGGTCATTATAAAACGGGGGAAAAGCTGCCCGAGGATCTCCTCGAAAAAATGCTCGCGGCTAAAGATTTTAACGAAGGTTACGCGTACATGCGGCAGCTTCACTTCGCGCTCTTCGATATGAAAATCCATTCGTCTCCCGGCCCGCATGACGTCACTCGCGTCTATAATGATATGCACCGCGAACTCTTCGGATACGACGTTCTGAAGGACACTCACTTTCCGGCAGGATTCGGTCACCTGATGGGTGGATACGACGCGGGTTACTACGGATACCTCTGGTCGGAAGTTTACTGCGAAGATCTCTTTTCTCGGTTTAAGGCGGAGGGTTTGCTGAACGAGAAGACCGGCGCCGACTACCGAAAATCGATTCTCGAACCCGGGAATATGCGAGACGCGATCGACCTGATTCGGGAGTTTCTCGGACGTGAACCGAATGCGGACGCCTTTTCGAAAAAACTCGGAATCTAGCCACGCTTACTGCCACGGGGTGGGTTTTCCTAAGCATTTTCAAGGGTTCGAATCCCGTCGGGACCGGGCACCTGACTAAAATAGGCTTGCATTTACCCCTTCGAGCGCATACTTCTTAGGTAATGAAAAAGTTAAAAGCCTTCATCAAGAACCTGCTTAAGGGCAGCGGCCGCATCGCCCTCGCGTAAGGTCCTCAGACCTTTCGGGCCTGCTTAACTTCTCCGACCACCTGATCACTCAGGCAAGCCTGAGTAATTTAGCATCGACATCGAAGACGAGCGCCGTGCAATCTTGTGACGGCAGGTCGTCGGGGTCGACCATCTTTCGCTTCACTCGAAAAACGAGTTCATTTGTAATATCGACCGCGTCTTTCATGCGAAGTGGATCGATAAGTGCTTTTGCTTCCACGAGTCCACCGCAAGCCTCGATGAAACCATCGCTGAGAAGAACGATCCGGTCTTCCGGCTCGAGTACGATCTCCTTCTCCTGAAAGTTCGAGACGTCGGAGTTTCCGAGGCTGAGCGGATCACCGTGGGACGCGAGAATCTCGAACCCCTTTCCTTTTCGGGCGTGGAGAAAGGCCGAACCTCCGAGGTGGAGATAACGAAAACGGAAATCTTTTCGGTTCAAGATGCCGTAAAAAAGTGCGAGGCGATCCTTTTCCTTCAGACCGAGGAGGAGCTCCTCCGAAATCAATTTTACCGTATCGGTCGCCGAACGGGCTTCGTCGCGCGATAGTTTTAAGGTCATGCGCATGAGGGTCGAAAGAAAAGCGCTGGAAAGGCCGTAGCTCGAAGAATCGGACATCAAAATCGAAATTTTCGAGGTGTCTTTCGATTCCGCGAGATCAAAGTGATCGCCTCCCTTTAGACCCGCGAGGTAACGTGAACGAATTGCGAGCCCCCGAACGGCCGGGAAACGGTTCGGTAACCGTGCTTTCTGTAAGCGTTCGGCGAGCTGTACATCTTCGTCGAGTCCCTTCAGGAGGTCGTCAAATGACCGGTGGAGCTCCCCCACTTCACTCCAAAGGCGAAGGTGCTGGTGGAGTCGGAACTTACTTTGGATTTCGAGTCTCCGGAATGGGTAGAGGATGAGATCGTCGACGCGCTCGGAAGACTCCGCGTCCCAGTCGAAGTCCCGAGAGTCGTCCGTCCAAAGTAAAAAGATACTCCGACCGTGACGATCGATACTCGCGAGTAACGATTTCAGGTTCGGATGGGTGGCGTCGATCATGACGATCGATCCCCATTCTTCGACCGCATTTCCCTCGCCCGGGGACCAAACGTATTCGCCGGCCTCGTCGCCAAGTACTTGCGTAAACGAGTCGATCCATCTCTTTTCGGTGGAGAGCGTTCCGGAAGCGATGGTGATCGAATGGTCCGAAAATTTATGCATGAATCTTCCCCGAGAAACTGTTCTAAAATGCTCGAAAGGCAAACTGAAACAGATAACGTATATCCCGCGAAGATACGGTACTGGTCCCGACGTCTTCACTATACCAACTCAGATTAACTTCCGCACGCGAGGTACTAATTCCGACCCCTGCCGATGGATAATTACTCCCGTATCCCGCGCGAATAAAGAAATGATCCATGGCCGTGAACTCGAGGCCAGCCGCGAAGTGTTCCATTAAACTGGCGCCCGATGCATTCGTCGCATCTCGGTAAGAGAACTGCGTGGATAGATTCCATCCCGCCGCCACTTTCGTAGTGAAACCGAGCGCCCCGTCCACCGACATTTTATCCGCGGCA
>JANXTV010000292.1 GCA_025352185.1 Oligoflexia bacterium | reverse complement strand
AGTATTTAAAGATTTTCGGGCGGAGTTTCTGAAGCGGCCAGAGGGGGATGTACATTTTCGGTCCGTCGATGGCGCGAAGGTAAAAGCGCTCTTAGACCGAACGATGGCTAGCGGTGAGCGGGAAAACGAGTCGGTCGAAGTGATCGCGACCTGCCCATCGAAGTCGGGAAATGAACCCGTAGCCCGCCTGTTTTTAACGATTAGTCTGAAGAAAAAAGTGCCGAAGAAAAAATGATGGACGAACGCAGTGAGAACGGCCGGCGCGTGCGGCATGCACTCCCCTCGGAACTCGATGCCGTATACGGAATCAGCCATACGGCGTGGGGCGAGGGTAAAGGGTTTTCCGACTACCTAGAGGAATGCCGGAACTCCCCGAAGTACGCGAAAGGGGCGTGGTTCGTCTTATCCGACCGGGAGATGAATCTCTATTCTTCGCTCATTACCTACCGTTACCCGGCCGGCGCCTACGAATCGTACGGAATCGGGTCGGTAGCGACCCGACCGGAAAACCGGAAGAAGGGTTTCGCCTCGGAACTCCTGCGCGGTGTTCTCGCTCGGTTTGATGAGCAGGGAATGACCCGTTCGTTCCTTTATTCGGACATCGATCCAGAATTCTACGGTCGCCTCGGTTACGTTGCGCTCCCGGAATCGTTTCAGAAGAAACCCGGTTCCGTCGTAATGGGGAGAGGCTTTTCGGCCTCGGAAATCGCGGATCCCGACTTTTTCGTCCCGGGATACTTCTAAGTACTCGATATTATTAGTTTATTATTTATTACACAGACTTGCCAGGCGGTAATGCGGCACGATATAACCCGCAGCGATGCAGTCTGCTCAGTTTGCCGTCCTTTTGGCCGCAGCCGCGATTCCCGTGAGTAGCTTTGCCCAGCTTGATGTTGGGGTGAGTTCGACGAATTATCTCGGCCAGGGTTCAGAGACGCGCCAGAACAGTTACTCGGCACTCGATCTTCAGCTAGACGCCAAAACCGATGGCGACGAGCTGGATTCCCGTGCGCTCACCCAAGCTCAGATCGGACTGAACGATCCGAATTACCGGTTTATCGAATTCCCGGAACTCTTCCTCGCTACGTCTAAAAAATGGACCGGACCCGCGCAATATACCCTCGGCCGAAAGCGCGTCACCTGGAGCGAAGTCGACCATAACTGGGGTGCGGGCGCATTCGAACCGCGGTTTCGGTGGGATTACCTCCGGCCCGAGGAAGTCGGATTACTCGGTACCTTCCTCGAAGTCGAGCGCGGCCCGGTAAGGATGACGGCGTTCGCCTCCCCGATTTACATCCCCGACCGGGGAGCTCCCATCGACTTTTCGAATGGCCGTATCCATTCGATTTCTCCGTGGGTCGTGAACCCGCCCTATCAAATTAAGGTCCTCAATAAGGACACTCCCGTACATTACGAAGCGAAGGTTCCCCCCATCGGCGAAATCGTTCTCCAAAACTCGGTCGGCGGGCAGATCTTCGTCGGCGAAAAGACGGGTCCGTGGATCTCGACGAGTTATGCCTACCAACCCATGAATCAACTCCTCATCAGCTATGACGGCGGCTACCAACATACCAGCGAAGAAGTCGGCGCAAATCTCTACCCACGGGTCGCTTACCACCACCTCGCCGCCGCGGATGTCGGGTACCGGGGAAACCAGATCGCGGGCTCGCTTTCCTTCCTCGC
Source organism: Oligoflexia bacterium (assembly GCA_025352185.1). Lineage (GTDB taxonomy): Bacteria > Bdellovibrionota > UBA1018 > UBA1018 > UBA1018 > JACMQW01. Next base: position 1,716 of record JANXTV010000292.1, on the reverse strand, counting down.
CGACTTACCGAAAGACGAACCCCTCACTCCCGAACTCCTGTCCCAGTCGTCGCTGATGACCAGCCAGCAAGTGGGGAATTTCTTCCTCCTGAGTCCGACCCTTCGCCTCTATCCTTTCGGAGCGTCGTCAAACGGTGGGGAAATGAGCCTCAGTTACCTCCGTGTCTTCGGGAAAGACCTCCCCGACACGGGGAAGCTCGCCGACGGGGACGTCAGTAAATTCGACTCGCGCTACCCTTATAAAAGCGCCTTCCTTTTTTCGGCGCAGTTTCCGACCTGGCGCCGCCTTTCCGCCGACGTGAAACTTCTGGTCGACTTCGTTCATCCCGGGACCATTGTTTCGTGGCATTTTAGTTATCTGGCGGCGAAAGACTGGCATCTGTTTCTCGCGACCGATGTTCTTTCCTCGTTTTCAAAAGACGAGACGGTCGACGGGACGGACTTCATTAAGCGTTACCGCGAAAATGACCGCGTAGCGGGGGGGGTGAGTTATGTTTTCTAAAACTCTCATCCGTACGCTCGCGTTTGCCGCGCTCCTTTCTTTCGCCGGGTGCTCGCTCTACGAAGGGCCCCCGGCGCAGAAGAAAGACGAATTTCAGCAGAAGAACCTGGGCTGCATGAAAGACTTCCGGGCGAAGCTTATCGACTACGTCGACGGCCGTGCAACTCCCGAAGACGTGAAGCGACTTTCCGCGTGTTCCATCACCGCTCTGCAGACCTTCGCCGAGTTCACGCAGGGGGAGAGTCGAGACCGTTTTACGGCTCAGGAAGTTCGAAACTTTCTCCAGCGCTATTTTCTCGAGGACGTAACCATTTCTGATAGTCTCCTGAAGGAATTCATGCGCGTAAAGCAGGCATTCCTCGGTGGAAAAACCGGCGATTTTTCGCGCGAGGATTTAAAGTCCTGCGAGAAGATGATTACCGCGATTCGGGATATTCTCCTTCGCCTTCAACCCTCCATGCCGATATCGATCGACCGGATGGAACGTGAATCTCCGGCTTACATCGAGGAGACCGGAAGGGCGCTGGTCGATGCTGCAGAAATTCTCGGCAACACGATCACGGAACGGAAATCAACCTACTCGTTTGAGGATATGGGGCGGTTCTTTGACGAGATCATGCAGACGTTCGCCGGATCGAAGAGATTTCTTTTTACGATTCGGAGCAATCTAAAGGTTGCCGGGATCTTAAAGGAAATCGCGATCTCCCCGAATCGGCCCCGCGAAGTCGTGACGGCCGGGGACTGGCAGGTTATTTTCCTCGAGGGTTCGCGCTGGGTCTCGACTTACTTTCGTTTCGTAAATTTGAGAGCTCAGAATTCTGATTGGATGCACGGAGAAGGGCGAGAGCGTTTCGGTTCTTTAATTTCCGAAGGACTCGGACACCTAGACCGTATGGCGGCTCGTCATTGTCCTCCGGAACTCGTCGGTAAGGAAAAGTGCTTAGTTTTACCGGGAATTCCGATCAGCCTGCTGCGAGATCTCGTGGGATCGATCGACTGGGACGGCAAGATTCTCGGAGTCGAATTTAATAAAGAATCGATCCAAAAAATGCTCGAGCCGGTAATCACCCGGGCCTTCGGGGGCGAACTCGATAACGATGCCGGGCGCACTTCGTCCCGGTTAACTTCCGAGCATATCGACCGTATTCGTAAGCTGATTCAGGAGTGGCAGGATGGTTCTCGGTTTATGGAGGCGAGTTACGCGCATGTCCTCC
>JANXTV010000288.1 GCA_025352185.1 Oligoflexia bacterium | reverse complement strand
AAACGTTCGGATTCCCTGCCCGAGCGCCTTCCGAAGGGCGACCTGGTGGACGGGATTTTCCACGTCCGTACGTAGGAGCCCGAATGCCGCACGGGTCGAGGTTTTACCGGTGAGTGAGTGATCCGAAGTTTCTACCAAGGTTTTTTTCCTTCCGGAGCGTACCGCAGTCCTTTCGGGGGTTGTTCCGCGGACTCTTCCGCTATACCAATTCCCGGGTGAGAGCGAAACCTTCCCGACTCGACGATTCGCAGTTAAAAGCCCTTTGCGCCGGGGCCGAGTGTTTTAATCAGGGACTCTTTTTTCAAGCCCACGAGGGCTGGGAACTGCGTTGGCGGGAGTTACCCCAACCGGATAGGCCCCAAGTCCAGGCCGCGATCCTCGCGTGCGGATTTTTTGTGCTCATCGAAAAGGATCGGCACGAACCCGCACTTCGTCTTGCCCAGCTCGCCATCAATCGCTTTGCCGAAGCGGCGACGCAGGCGAAACTCACGGGAATCCAACCGGTACTCGAACTCCCGGATTTGGAGGAACGCCTCCTCCGGATCGTCGCCCGAATTCGTCTCGGCGAAAAGGATGCGCCTCTGTTACTCTCGGAAACGCGGGGCCTGCACGCCCGGGTGAATATGGAGAACCTCGATGCCCTTTCTCAGAATTGAACCCCGCGACTGTGTGCTTACCGCTTCTCAGTCGGCTTCGACCCACTCGAAATCGCTCTCGGGAGATCCCGAAGATCAGAAGATGGTTTTAAATCTCCGAATTTCCGCCGAAAAAATGGCCGAATTCAGCGAGTCTATCGCCGCCATTCGCGCGAAGGAGGGGAGTGAACTCCGTACGGAGCTCCCCGACGGATGGACGATTTTTTGGAAAGTACGCCTCGGGGAGTCGCGGTTTTTCGTGGCCCGGCCCGAGATTGGACAGTGGGTCGCGACTCTCGCCCTGTCCCCGACTCATTTCGAAAGCTTCCAAGCGCTCCTCCGCGAAAGCGGTCTCGCCGCGGGGGTCGAATGCGCCCTCTCGAGTTTAGAAAAGGTGAGTCGGATGAGTAACCTCGAAGTGATTCTCGGAGTCGGTCCCCCCGGGAGTGCCGCGTGAGAAGTCCTCCCCTCATTCTAATACTCGATGACGTACCCGAAATGCGGGAGTGGTTGCGTTCGCTCGTGGCCGCGCGGTACCCGAAATGGCGCGTGCGTACGGCGGCGACGGCCGGGGAATTTCACCAAGCGCTTGACCGAGAGCGACCGGCGCTGGCCCTTATGGATGAAGTACTCGGGCCGGGCGAAGATCTGGCGAGTCTCCTGAAAGTAGCCGAGGCCCAGCTCATCCCGGTGACTCTGATGACGGGAATGGATCCGGCCCACCGGAATTCCGCACGGATCCCGGACGGCGTAATGCGCCGCATGATCAAGCCAAACTGGGAGACCGGGGCCGGCGCGGACGAATTTCTCAGTGAACTCGGTGAGGTAATGACCTTGACTGTCTCTAGCGGAATCGGTTAGCACTCGTTTACTCAAGTTTTATTGAAAGGAACTTTTGCAAATGGCCGTTAAGATTCGTCTTTCCCGACATGGTTCTAAAAAAGCGCCGATGTACTTCATCGTGGCTGCAGACTCTGGCTCTTGCCGGGATGGAGCTTTCCTCGAAAAGCTCGGACAGTATCAACCGAAAGCCGCTAAGCCTGCCGACAAGTTAAAAGTCGACCGCGAAGCTCTCCAAGTTTGGATCGCTAAGGGCGCCCAGACGACGAGAACGGTTGGACAACTCCTTAAAATTAAGTAACAATTTTATTCGAGTCGGATGAAGTTTATCCGCTCCTGCGGAAGATCGCTCGGCGATTTTCCCAGTAGGGCGAACGTGTGTCTCCATGCTCGCTTGCGAACCGATGGTTTTAAAAACGTAGTCTAATCTAATTCACATGTGGAAACGCAGCGAAGCCGCCCAAGAAGGGTGGATAAACGCTGTCAGCAGGGAGGCTCGTGATGTCGCAACCAGCAGGTGAGCTCGCAACGCTCATAGAGATGATCGCTAAAGCACTCGTCGATAAACCGACCGAAGTCAGCGTGCATGAAGTCGTCGGAGAAAATACGACCGTGCTCGAACTGAAGGTCGCGAAAGACGATCTCGGAAAAATTATCGGTAAGCAGGGCCGGACCGCGCGTTCGATCCGCACGGTATTAAACGGCGCTTCGACGAAACTGAAAAAGCGCACCGTTCTCGAAATCATCGAGTAAATTCTTACCCCATGAATTTCCTTTCCAAACGAGCTCGTACTCGGAAAGCTGCTATTTAAGATGAGCGCGACGAAGGAAATTCATTTTTTAACTCTCTTTCCCGAGATGATCTCTCCGATCCTCGGGGCCTCCCTTCTCGGAAAAGCTTCGGAGAAAAGTCTCCTGACTTTCGGTGTCCATTCCATTCGCGCGCATGCGCTCGATAAACACCGGACCGCGGATGAACCTCCCTACGGCGGGGGGGAAGGGATGCTCTTAAAGGCCGACGTCCTTTATTCGGCTTGGAACGCCGTCGTGCCCGCTAAAGTCCCGGGTACTCGCACGATTCTCCTTTCTCCACAGGGTCCGGCGTTTAATTCTGCCGCGGCTAAACGACTCGCGACTTTTGAAAAACTCGTTCTCGTCTGCGGTCACTACGAAGGGGTCGACGAACGTTTTATCGAGGAATGCGTGGATGAAGAACTCTCGATTGGGGATTACGTCCTTACCGGCGGGGAACTTCCGGCGCTCGTCGTCGCGGATGCGGTGGCGCGCTGGATTCCGGGCGTCGTAGGAAAAGAGGGGTCCGTCTCGAAAGATAGCCTCGAAGGGGATCTGTTAAAATATCCCCAGTACACCCGTCCGGCGGATTTCCGCGGACGAAAAGTTCCCGACGTTCTCACCTCGGGGAATCACGCGGCAATCGAGGCGTGGCGGAAAAAAGAATCTCGAGAGCGGACCCAGCGAAAACGCCCCGACCTCTACACGCGTTTTCTCGAGAACGAAAAGAAACGCGGACCGGAGGGGAAATGATTTATAACCGAACCGTTTTCCTGGCCTTAATCGCGCTTTTCGCAACCGGTCTCGCCGGCTGTTCCTC
>JANXTV010000277.1 GCA_025352185.1 Oligoflexia bacterium | reverse complement strand
GAAGACATGGCGAAGACCGACGGTCAGGAATAAGTTTTTCGTTTCCGAATCAAATTGTCCTCAACGACGGGCCCGGAGTTCACACTTCGGGCCTCATTTCATGGGGAGGCAAACGCGGGCTTTTTCCGCGTCGGTGAGCTTCAGGTCAGCGTAGGGAGCGAACGCGCGGATTTGGGCGCGCAGTGCCTTAAAGGCGGAGTCCGCATTGTTGCCGTCAGTATTCAAGTCCCAGTACTTCACCGCTAGATCCCCGGAATACCCGCAGAACTGGCGAAGTGAGAAGGCCGAGATCATTCCGGACGCGTGCCACCCATTCCAGCAGTGGTAATAGGAACTCGCGGTACTTCCGGATTTAATTTTTTTATAGGTCATTTCGAGAAGTTCGCGAATGCTCGCGGGTTGATACGGACCCATCTGGAGATAGTCGAGCGTCGCGGGCCGACCCGTCTTTTCGTTCATACAGTTCACCTTCTTCGACGCCGTCGAAAACCCAGTTGCGTACATATAGACCGCGGTATCGAACCCCTGTTCGCAAAGTGATTTCAGGCCGACCTCCGGAAGTGGATTCCGATTCGGTCGCGTACCCTCACGGTTCCGAACGTTATTTGCGCCCCCGCGGTAGAGGACATTCGCCAGAACTGCCCGAAAGTTTCGCGTGCCGTAAAGTTTATCGTAACCATCGCCATTATTATCGACGCGCTTATCGTGGGTATTTACGAGGCCAAAGCGATCCTTCGCGAGAAATGCCTCGGTCGCGAGTTCCGGTTCGACTGCCGTCGTGACTCCTGGAAAGGGTTCGGTTGCTATCGCGTTGGTTGGCGTACTTGCACAAGACGTGAGCATGAACGTGACGACGAGGAGCGAAGGAGAGTTGAGTTTCACCCTTTTAGTGTGGCCGGTCCGGGGACCATCGCAATGACAGTGATTTGACAGAATTCGGTCGGGGGCCCGTTAGGGAGTCGCCGTCGATTTCTTCTTCGGCTTTTTCTTTCGGATGCTCTTCATGATTTCGGGCGTTGGGTCGAGGTTCTGGTACTTTTCTCGTTCCTCACGGAGTTCACTAGCCGTCGGTTTTCCTTGCAGGGTATTTCCGATATTTGCGGGAATTTCTTGGATGATTTGTCCGACGTCACCCATGCTCGGTGCCGCGAATTCCCGTTTTTCCCCCGCGCAGAGCGAGTCGGGGAGTCCGTCGGCTTTAATTTCCAAGGGGTTCGGACACATCCCGTTTCGCGGGGGAACCGAATCCTTCGGGATCATTTTCAAGGTCCGGGCCGCGCGGACGATATCGATTCCGATGGAAAAAGTTTGGTTATTAAAGCGTTCGGCGCGGTCGATACCAAATCCGATGTTGAAGAATAGTGGATTTACCTGAAACGCGAACGTCCCGTGGAGGCGGTGGGGTACTCCCTCGATCCGCGGATTTTCGTAGTAGGATCCGAGCGCGGTCGATATTTTCACCCATTTATACTCGCCGAGAATGTAAGACGCTCCCGCACGGGGTTGAATCGTGAAATGTTCCCCGACTACGCGATTTTCGTCACGGAGTAGGGCCGTGTTCGTCGTCGTGCCCACGCCCGTAACGGAGAACCCGACGCTGAAATAACGATTCGGAATCCAACCGGTTCCGACGGTGGCGAGCATCGGGCTGCGCACGGGCTGCGCGAAACCCGGTAAGGTGGAACCCCCGGACCGGGCGACGCTATCTCCGACATCCTGGGCGGGGGAAAAACTCGCTCCGACCAGAAAATGGTTTCGCACGTGGTAGATCGCGCCGAGTTTTACGGAGAAATCCGTAGCGCCCTGATGTTCTTCGGATAGATTTCTTATTGCGTGAATCACCTCGAAGCTCGCGCCGATGCTTAAGCGGTGGTTCATCAGTGAGTGGGACGCGGAGAAGCGCAATTGCTTTAGCGAAACTTCGTAATTATCGCTCCGGCCGGAATTCGGGGAGATGTAGCTGCCGCCTTCGTAACTGGGAGTGTAGTACGTGAGGGCGAATCCCCAGTTCCCGGGCACGACGGCGAGCCCCCACTGGTTACTCTTAATGCCCTTCGTCTCCGCGCCGGTGATGCTTCGATCGCGCATTTCACTGGAGTTAATTTGGGCGGAGACGCTCCCCATCGTCATGGTCAGTCCCGCGGGATTCGTTTCGAGCGAGCTGATGCTCCCGGGAATGGCGACGGTCGCGTCCGCCATCCCGATCGTTTCGTTATCCCCCTGAACGATGGAGCTGTATCCGTTATAGGCCTTAGTGCGGGTCGAATAAGGGAGAGTATCCTCCGCCCGGGCGGTAGCCGCGCCGAAAATCGCGGCAATCATGAAGGTGAAAAGGGGGTAGAGGGGAGGCCGACGCATCGAGGTTCTATTTTTCGGGAATCGGTCCGTGTTTGCAAGGTCCGACCCCCAAGTCTCCCTTTTCTTTTCCGTTAAAACAGGCGAATCGAGAATGATGAGATCCGTATCCATGTCGGTTGAAATTGAATTTCTGCTGTCCTTCCTCGAGGAGGAGCTGGGTGGATACGAGAACGTACGGGTTCGTCCCATTGCGCCCGCGGGAACGATTCGAAGTATTGATCTTCCGCAGGATTACGATCCGGATGCAAATACCCTCCACTCGACCCGCGGCGTGAAGGTGACGGCAAAGAGCCGGGACTATTTCTTCCCGGCCGAGTGGGTGACCACCGGGAAGATGGACCGGGTGCATAAGCAGGCCGCCGAAATCCGCGAATATCTAGGCTAATTCGTAGGATACGGGGTTAAAACGGGATTCGCGCGCACCGCATAAAAACCGCTGGAAAAGCGTGCGTTTTCCAGTGTAGGTTGCCCCCATGATTACAGTTGCGGGCGTGAGTCTGAGTTACGGAAGCCACCGGCTTTTTGATGACGTAAATATTAAGTTCGTCCCGGGAAATTGTTACGGGCTCATCGGCGCAAACGGCGCCGGAAAATCGACGTTTCTGAAAATCCTTTCGGGCGAAAATACCTCGTACGTGGGTTCCGTCAGCATTACGCCGGGGGAGCGGATTTCGTTCCTTCGCCAAGACCATTTTACTTTTGACGACGTCCAGGTGCTGAAGACCGTCATCATGGGCGAGCCCCGATTAAACGAGATCATCGCCGAAAAAGACGCGCTCTACGCGAAACCCGACTTTTCGGAGAAGGACGGCGACCGCGCGGGTGAACTCGAAGCGATTTTCGCAGATTTGCGAGGATGGGAAGCGGAGAGCGATGCGGCCGTCCTCCTCGCCGGACTCGGTATCGGTACGGAACTCCACGAGAAGAAAATGCGGGAGCTCCTCGATACGGATAAGTTAAAGGTACTGCTCGCGCAGGCGCTCTTCGGTAAACCCGATATCCTTCTGCTCGACGAACCGACGAACCATCTGGATCTGGTGGCGATTCGTTGGCTCGAAGCCTTCCTCCTCAACTATGAAAAAACGGTCATCGTCGTTTCCCACGATCGTCATTTTCTAAACCAAGTCTGTACCCACATGGCGGATATTGATTTCAGCCGCATCCAGCTCTTCACGGGGAACTATGATTTTTGGTACGAGTCGAGCCAACTCGCGCTGAAGCAGATGCAGGATAAGAAGAAAAAATCCGAAGATAAAGCCGAGGAGCTAAAAGCCTTCATCGCGAGGTTCAGCGCGAACGCGTCGAAGTCCCGCCAGGCGACCTCTCGCCGACGTCAGTTAGAGAAGCTCACGCTTGAAGATATTAAACCGTCTTCCCGGAAATATCCGTTCGTTTCGTTTAAAGCGGAACGCGAAGCGGGCGATCAGATTCTACGCGTCGAAAATCTTACGAAGTCGATTGACGGCGTTAAAGTCCTCGACCGCGTTTCGTTCTCCCTGAAAAAGGGCGATAAACCGGTTTTCATTGGCGACACCGATCTTGCGGTGACAACCCTCTTTAAAATTCTTGCGGAAGAGATCGCCCCCGATAGCGGGAGCTTTAAATGGGGGGTAACGACTACCCGTTCTTACTTTCCGAAGGATAACGCTCAGTACTTTAACGGCAGCGAAATGAATCTGATCGACTGGCTTCGCCAGTATTCGCCCGACCAAAACGAAAACTTTGTGCGTGGATTTCTCGGGCGGATGCTTTTTTCCGGCGAAGAAGCGACGAAGAAGACGAACGTCCTTTCCGGAGGTGAGCGCGTCCGCTGCATGCTCGCGAAGATGATGCTCATCGATGCGAACGTCGTCATCCTCGACGGTCCGACGAACCACCTCGACCTCGAATCGATTCAGGCCGTGAATAATGCGATGACCCGTTTTTCGGGGAATGTTCTTTTCTCCTCGCACGATCAGCAGTTTATCGAGACGGTCGCGAACCGGGTAATCGAAGTGGGCGCCCGCGGAGTGAAAGACTTCGAGCAGCCGTACTCGGAATACATCGAAACCCGAATCGGCGCGTCGGCCTAGGGAGACGAGTCGAGGGATTCCCGCTCTTCGGCCGGTGAAAGCTCTTCATCGCTTCCGGACCACTCTTTTCGTTTCGTCTCTAAATAGGGGCGGAAGGATCCGCCGAAAATCACTTCCCGCATTTCCGCCATCATGCGGTGATAGAACGTCAGGTTATGGAGGCTCAGGAGCTGCCATCCCAGAACTTCTTCGGTTTTCGTGAGGTGGTGGAGGTAAGCGCGTGAATAGGTCCGGCACGTTTCGCAGGGGCACTCGGGATCGAGCGGTGCTTCGGAGAACTTATAGGCCGACCGTCGCATCTGGACTTTTCCGCGCGCCGTGAACGCCGTTCCCCGTTTCGCGAGGGCCGATGGAAGAATACAATCAAATAGATCCACGCCGCGGTGGACGGCCTCGAGGATATCGAGCGGAGTTCCGACTCCCATGAGGTACCGTGGGAATTCGGGGGGGAGGAGGGCAGCCGTAATTTCGGTGAAATCCTCGCGCTGGTTTTTCGTTTCCCCAACGGCAAGCCCACCGATCGCGTAACCGTCGAACGGCATTTCGGTGAGTGCCGTTACACTCTCCATACGAAGGTCCTCGAAGCACGCGCCCTGGATAATTCCGAACAGAGCTTGGGGCGAGTCTTCCCGCGCCGCGAGGCTGCGTTTCGCCCACCGGTGTGTGAGTTCCATCGCGGCGCGCGCCGTTCGGTGGTCCGACGTCGAGGGGATACACTGGTCGAGCACCATCATCACGTCGCTGCCGATCGCGCGCTGGACGCGGATACTTTCCTCCGGTGAAAGGAGATGAATTTTACCGTCCACGTAACTCGCGAATTTCGCGCCCGCTTCCGTCATCGACCGTGAGTGCGGGAGCGAGAAAATCTGGAAACCACCGGAATCCGTCAACACCGGGCCATCCCAGTTCATAAACGGATGGATCCCGCCGACCTTCGTGAATACCTCCGCGCCCGGTCGAAGCATCAAGTGGTAGGTGTTCGCCAGTAACATTCTCGACCCGACGTGCTTTAAAGAATCGGTGCTTAATCCTTTCACGGTCGCCTGCGTGCCGACGGGCATGAAGATCGGCGTCTGCATTTCCCCGTGGAGTGTCGTAAACCGAGTGGCGCGGGCACGGGAGTCGGTCGCAGTGGCTTCGAGGGTAAACGGAAGTCGCCTCGTCGTCACGACGGAGATCCGTTCTTTTCCGCGAGGCGAAGTTCGCGGAGATTCGAAACTTTCGTGCTCGCGATCTGGCGATCAATCATCTCCGAAAAAATTTCAACCATGAAGTCCGGATTCACCGAAGGATCCAGGGCACGAATCAGCTGGTGGGTCGCTTCAATCGTCGAAAGACAGAACGCATTCGGTTGTTTTCGTACGCGGTAGTTCGACGGAGTCGTCGGAGTAAATCGAATTTGGGGGAGGGAGCGGAGGCGTGCGCTCTTTCGAATCATCCCCTTCGCGTGCGACCAGGTGCCGTCGATGATAAAGACCACGAGGGTGCGCGGGTCTCCCGCACGGTATCCGAATATATCGTGGGAGTTTTCGGATACGTTCACTGAATTTTCGCCCGGAAAAAGGGTGACGCAGAAATTTCCGGGATGATCCAGAAGTGCGTTCACCGCAGGATCCGTATCAAACTCGGTCCCCGGAATCAGGACCGAGTTCGCGATGCAGAGGTGAGTCAGTCGGGCAGTGCCGATCGTGTTCTTTCGCTCCTTAGGATGTTGGAGAAGAACGATTCGAAAGCTCGCATCTATCGGCCGAACTCGGTGACAGAGGCAGACTGATTGCGCCCGGAGGCAGCGGAGACAAAGCGGGCGTTCCGTCGAAGTGAGGGGTTTCAGCACGGGGCGAGAATGCTTCG
>JANXTV010000275.1 GCA_025352185.1 Oligoflexia bacterium | reverse complement strand
TCGAATCGGACTGGAACGTGAAGTACGCGAATCAATCCCTATCCCACGAGCTTGAGAAACAGAAACTTAAGCAAAACAACGCCGAAACCGAACGCTCGTTCGGAAATAAACTCGGTTCGATCATTAAAGAACGAGACACCGAAGTCTCGAAGATCATCAGCGAACAAAACCTCGACCACCGGGATCAGCTCTTAAATACCTCGAAGGAATACGACCGCTCTCTGGCCCACGTTAAGCTCGAGGCCGAACGCGATAAACAGCTCTCCGAGAGTCTGCTCGACCGGGAACGCACCCAGTCTTCCGAGCGACAAAACCGCACGCTTGAAAAACAGTCCGCCACTTATGAGCGTACGATTGAGAACCAGCGCCAGAATCAACAAGCTCAAATCAAAAACCTCGAACGCGTACTAAATAATAAAAACTCGACCGACGATCCGGGTGAGATTTCCGCGGCCGCCGAACTGGCCGTGCGGGGCGCCGTCTCGCGCCAGTATGAAAAAGTATTCCAAGCCGAAGCCGACCGAGATTCCCGAGGCCGGGACCACCTCCACGAAAGTTACCAAGCGAAACTCGCGGATACGATCCAAGATAAACAATCGAACACCGCCACACTCACCCGCCAGAATCTAAGCGAACAGGCCCTCATGCGGGACACGTTTGTCGCCCACGTGGCGGACGTCGAGGAAAGCAAACGGCAGATGCTGAACCTCGCCAACGCTTCGAATCAGAAGATGTCCGACACTACCCTTCGTTCAAACGAGCGGAGCCTAAACGAACAGCGGCGCCACTATGAGGACTTAATAGCGTCCCGCGATATGGAGCATACGGCGCGTCTGCAAGAAATGAAGACGACGAGTGAATTCGAAAAAAATACGATGCGCCGCGAATACCAATCCCAAACGACCGACCTCATCCGGGCGAACGAGAAAAAAGTTAACGATCAGAAAGTCGCCTCAGAAGATCAACTCCGTGATATGAAAGCTAAACTGGACAGCGAACTTCGAGAAAAAGACCGCTTTTTCAAACAAGCGTTAGCTGAACAGTCTCGTGGCACCGATCACCGAATCGCCGAAATCGAAGCTCAGTCGAAAGACCGTGAAAAGCTGCTCGCGAGAAACCAAGAAGAAGAGCTCGATAAGGTAAAAAAAGCGAATGCACTCCTCCTTTCTAAGAAAGGTTAAGATTGTCGGTACCCTCGGTCCGGCCTCGAAGACCGTAGATCAGATTCAAAAACTCATTGAAGCCGGCCTCGACGTCGCTCGTCTGAACTTTTCCCACGGCGACCACGCGTTTCACCAGTCGCTGATTGAAAATATTCGTGAAGCATCGAAGCGCGCCGGAAAACCGGTCGCGATCATGCAAGATCTTCAGGGACCGAAGATCCGCGCAGGCAAGCTCCCCGGCGGAGCCATCGAACTAAAAGAAGGCGATATCTGCGTCCTCTACCCGGAAGGCGAAGAGCCGAAAAAGATGTTGAAGGGTCGCATCGCGATTCCGATCTCGGCCGAAATTGCGATGGCCGTCACGAGCGATACCAAAGTCGGAAACCGAGTTCTTTTCGATGACGGTAAAATGGCTACGCGAGTGATTGAACTTTCGCCGCCCGAAATGGTCGTCGTCGTCGAAGTCGGCGGGACCCTCACAAATAATAAAGGGATGAACCTCCCGGGCACTCCCCTCACCATCCCGTGCCTCACCGATAAAGATATTGTCGACATGGAATTCGGCCTGAAAATGGGCGTGGATGCCGTCGCGCTTTCGTTCGTTCGAACTGCTGAGGATATCGAAGATCTCCGTCGCCGAATGAAAAAGATCACCGACCATCCGCCGTTGATCGTTGCGAAAATCGAGCGCGAAGAAGCGGTAACTTACATGGACTCGATCGTCGAAGTCACCGACGTGGTGCTCGTCGCCCGCGGCGATATGGCCGTCGAGATCGGTGCCGAACGCGTTCCGACCGTTCAGAAACGCCTCATTCATTCGTGTAATATGCTCGGCGTACCGGTCATCACCGCGACGCAGATGCTCGAGTCGATGGTTTCCGCTCCGACTCCCACCCGTGCCGAAGCGAGCGACGTCGCAAACGCCGTGTTCGACGGCACCGACGCCGTCATGCTCTCTGCCGAATCGGCATCGGGAATGTATCCCGTCGTCGCGGTCGAAACGATGGCGCGTATCATCGTCGAAAGCGAACGTTCGAAGGAACTTTATTCCGGACCGGCCGCGCACATCATGCCAATGCCGGGATCCGTCGTCGAGTCCGTGGAGTTTTCCACTTCCCGAATTGCCGCCCACACTGGCGCCGTCGCCATCGCGACCGTTACGCACTCGGGAGTCGCGGCGAAAGTGCTCGCGAAGTACCGTCCGGAAACTCCGATCTTCGCCATCACCGAAAATGAAGACGTCGTGAGACGCCTGAATTTCGTTTGGGGCGTACGTTCGATTAAGATCCCGAACATCGTCGCGACCGATGATATTTTTACCGTGGTCGAGCGCCTGATCGTCGATGCCGGGTTCGCGGAAGCGGAAGACCTCATCGTCGTCACGGCGGGAGTTCCGACCCTGCGACGCGGTACGACAAACACCGTGAAGGTGCACCGAGTTAGCGCCTCTGCAGCAAAACCAAAGGCCTAGCGTTCCCGCGTTTTACCGTAAAAAGATAGGGCGTGGTTCCGGCGTTACAGCGTAGCCGAACCCTAACTGATTGGTGAATTGCATTCGCCTAGGCGAGCGGTTACCTGTAGCCACCGAGCCACTGGTAAAACGAAGGACGCATCCGAGCATGACGGTAGAACTGACTCCGCTAATGAAGCAGTACTGGGACCTGAAATCCCAGGCACCCGACGCTATCCTTCTTTTCCGGATGGGTGACTTCTACGAAGTGTTCGCCGACGACGCGATCGAAGCGGCGAAGATCCTCGAGATCACCCTCACCTCCCGCGATAAAGGGAAAGAGAACCCGATGCCGATGGCGGGGGTCCCCCACCATTCGATCCAAGGTTATATCCAGCGCCTCCTCGACGCCGGGAAAAAAGTCGCCATCGGCGAACAAACCGAAGACCCCGAGGAAGCGCGAAAACGCGGAGCGAAGTCGATCGTAAGGCGAGAAATCGTCCGCATCTTTACGCCGGCCGTCCAGTTCGGAATGGATGGATCCCAGACCGCCTACCTGGCAACCGCCATTCCCGTCGAAGTCCGCTCCTCGGAATCTAAAGCTTCTCCCGCCAGATATACCCTCGCCTGCCTCGACCCATCGACGGGCGAAACGCGCCTCAGCCTTCCGCTCGATGCACCCGCCCTCCTCGAAGAAGTCTACACCCTCCCGATCCGCCACTTTCTCCGCGTCGGACACCGACTCCCAGAAACGGTGGCCGCCGCCCTCACTGGCCGGACGGACGTCCTCTTCGAAGAAATCCCGGATAACCGACTGGGCGTCGACGCCGCCCGCGAGTTACTCCGCACGCAGTTTGAAGTCGCGAGCCTCGAGCCTTATTTAGAGAGCGGCGCGGATTTGGAGTCTTCAACGCGCGCCCTCGGCCTCCTCATTCACTACTTTAAAAAATCTTCGGCAAAAGAAACCGAGAGCGACGCCCTTAAACTTTCCCACATTAAACTTCCGAGCGCGCTCCACGCGGCACGTTCGTTAAAACTCGGGCCGAAAACGGCGCTCCATCTGGACCTCCTTCCGTCGCACGACCAAAACGCCGCGACTTCGCTTTTTTCCCGCATTAACTATACGAAATCGAGCTCGGGCGCGCGCCAGTTAAAACGCTGGATCCTCGAACCCCTCCGCACCGTTCAAGAAATCACCCATCGCCAATCCGCGGTCACCGAATTTTCCCTCGACGTCCGCACGAACGACCAAATCCAAGCCTTACTCGGTGAACTCTACGACCTCGAACGCATTCTGGCGCGAGTGAATACGGGACTCGCCTCTCCCCGCGATACCTTTGCACTCGGAAAATCCCTCCGCACGCTGGGTCCGCTCGCGTCCCACCTCGGACGTTTTAATAGCGAAATTGCAATCAGCCTGAAGACCCGGATTCGCATCGCGGACGAAGGTCTACGTGCGCTCGCCGAAGAAATCACCCGCACCCAGATCGAGGAAGCTCCGCTCGTTTCCCGAGACGGCGGCATTTTCCAAAAGGGCACGAGCCTCGAACTCGACCGACTCATCGACCTCACCGAAAACGGCCAGCGCTGGCTCGTCGATCTCGAAGCGAAAGAACGCGAAGCGACCGGTATCAATAGCCTAAAGGTTCGCTATAACCGGGTCTTCGGATATTTCATCGAAATTACGTCGGCGAATTTAAAATCGGTTCCCGCACACTATCAGCGGAAACAGACGACGGTCGGTGGCGAACGCTTCTTCACCCACGAATTAAAAAAATTCGAAGACGAAATTGTTTCGGCCGGCGATCGTAAGCGCGCGCTGGAATCCGAACTCTTTAAAGCGTTACTCGCAAAAATTGAGAGCGAAGCCCGCACGATCAGCGAAGCCGCCTCGGCGCTGGCGGACCTCGATGCTTACGTCTCGCTCTCGCGCCTGGCTTGGGAGTCGGGTTGGACCATGCCGATGGTCGACCACACGACCGATTTCGAAATCGAAGGCGGACGCCATCCCCTCGTCGATAACGGACGGGGAACGTTCGTCCCGAACGATATTCGACTCGCTTCTTCGAAAGCGCTGACCCTGCTGATCACCGGTCCGAACATGGGCGGTAAATCTACCCTCCTACGCCAAGCCGCACTTCTCGTCATCCTCGGGCAAATGGGCGGACCCGTTCCGGCTCTCCGCGCACGCTGGGGCGTCGTATCGTCGATCTACACTCGCATCGGCGCGCAGGACGCGATCATGCGTGGACAGTCGACCTTCATGGTCGAAATGACGGAACTCGCGCACATTCTCCACCACGCTGATTCTCGTTCGCTCGTGGTGCTCGACGAAATCGGACGCGGCACTTCGACCTACGACGGAATTTCCGTCGCGTGGGCCGCGATCGAATGGATCGTCACGAAACTCGGCTGCCGTACGCTTTTCGCAACCCACTACCACGAGCTCACGAAGCTTCCGAACTTCCTCCCGAAGATCGCGAATGCGCACATGGCGGTCGAAAGTTCG
>JANXTV010000261.1 GCA_025352185.1 Oligoflexia bacterium | reverse complement strand
GAAAAAGATGATCTCGGACGGGCCGAATCACTTGTTCGAAGTAGTAGTTCCGAGAATAAGACTTCGGACAGTTTTCGTAATAGAAGGAATAGTCGAGGAATCCCGAGGCGGATTTCTCCGGCAGAATATACTGCATGCATTCTTTCGGGCGACGCCCCGAGGGGAGGTCCGCCGTAAATGACCACCGTGCTTCCGCAAACGAAAGGAGACGGGCGGTGGCCTCGAGCTGCGGAAGAACCTTTTCAATCTCGGAGTCGACTAAGTCTCCGCATTTCCCGGTGCTAAATACTTTTTGATACGCGCCCGCGCTCCAACGGACATCACGGAGCGTCCGCGATACTCGGAAACGTCGGATATCTCCCCCGTTCCCCATTCGGTCACCGGAGAGCACGGCGCCCGAAAGGGTGAATCCAACGACGGACGTAAGAATCAATCTGCGTAAATGCATCGCCACTACCTACGCGAGAGTAGGCATAGATGGCAAGAAGCCCCGGGAGTTTAGGAATTCCCAATCCCGATCCGTGCGCGGGAGTCGATTAAAGTTCGATTTCTTCAGTCGTTTCGAAGTTACGTCCGACAAAGGGACCTTTATTCGAAGCGTCGGTAGGAGCTTTTTCAAAGGTTACGACGGCGTCCTTCGAATCCAGGTAGTCCAGAAGATCGTACGGGGAGGTGTCGCCGGATAGGGTAACCGATAAGGCTTGATGCCCGTTGTCCATGTGGAGCCCTTTAATCGGAGTCAGCGCGAGATGGTCTTTTGAAACTCGCTTCACTTTATAGGCATAGCGGGAAATCTCAAATGACCCAACCTGGAGAACGGCGTTCGAGTTGTTCAAACAAACACTCACGAACGAGAAATCTCCAGCACTCGCCCCCTCGATTTTTGAACATCGATACGGCGCACCTTCCGAGGCTACGTTGCGCCCGTCTTTTCCCTTCAACGTAGGAGACGAGCACGCCGTAAATAAAATTAAAATCAATACCGATAAACTTTGAATTTTTTTCATGTTATTTCTCCCGAGTAAACTCGTGCTCGTTCGTCGTAAAATTTTTTCTCCCTTAAAAGTAACGAATGAATCGGGGGAAACCAACGCTCGAATTTGCCGAGTAGTGAAGGCTGAGTCCTAGAAGTCCTAACTCCTCATTACCTAATTTTCGTTCAAGCACGTCGCGGGCTCAAGCTCCCCCCGGCAACACCGATAATCTAAAGGTGAAGGCACACGCACTCGCCATTTTTTTAACGCTTTCTCTCGGAAGTCCTGCCATCGCCGGATTTTCGCTCCCGGCTCCCGTGCGGCATCCGAATGATCCCAAGTTAGCTGGAATCGTCGTCGTGTCCGACTTTCACCTCTACGATCCCGACTATTCCTTCGACCTCATCAAGGATCCCGTTAAACGCGAAAGCGAAAAATTAAAGGCCGCCAAAAATCTCCAAGCGTATGCGCGAATGCTCGGAGCGATCTCTGATCAACCTGCAGTGACCAACGTGATCATGAACGGTGATATTCTCCATGCCCCGACGCTCGTAAAACTTACGGACGAAGCCCGCATCGAGCGGATGATCGACGTGCTCATGCAGATGAGCACGGTGCTTAATAAACCCCTGTACTTTAACTTTGGAAATCACGACGTCACAATGGAAATGAAGGGTACGGAACTCTTAGAGGTGCCGGGTTTTGCTCAGAAATTTGAAGCCGCCCTAAACGCAGCGATCGAAAAGCAAACCGCCACGACGGGCCGTACTCCGATTATCCGAATCATCGGAGTGGGCGAAGAAGGTTTCGGAAAATACCGTACGGTCTATGACATCACGGTCGGGGGAAAGAAGATCCGAATCTCCCACGCTCCTTTCGTAAGCACTAACGCGATCGCGGATCAGGCGAAGCTCTTCGAAGAGTCGAACCCGCGGGCCTTTACTAAAGTCACCGCTCCCCACCGCCTTACGGAAAACCCGGAAGGCATTCTCTATATCCAGTCCGACAGCCATACCCCGGCCGCCGACGCTAAGCTCGGCGTCTATAACACGGGAATGCTCACGGTTGACGACACGGTTCCCTTTCCCGAGCCCACTTTCATCGTTTTAGATGGAGAGGCGTCAGGCCATTTCACCTTCGCACGGGACGCGACCCAGCCACTCCTGAGCTACCGCATTCCCACCTGCCCGGGTCTCTTTTCACCTTAAATCCGGGCTTTTTTGGAATGGTGCCTATCGTTCCAACCCTCTGATATTACTAACTTAAAATAATATAACGCATTTAGTCACATTTTGCGTTGACCCAACCGTGTAAATTATATACTCTCCGGTTGCCCCTGAGGTAAAAATGACATACCCCAGGTAAGTATTAGCCGTAGCCTGAGGTAGTTCGTTTTATGCTCCAGTCCGGATCCCACCCCATCAAATTACTGAACGAGCTGTCGATCCGGCTCCAGGGACTTCTCGATACCGAGAACTTCCACCAGTCGATCTTAAACATCCTAAAAAGCGAGCTGCGCTTTGAAGGCATTCAATTCTGGAGCCTTCCCGCCGGAACCAGTGCAAACGCCCGCCTCGACGCCGTCGTCGGACGCGAGTCCAGCACGGTCGAACTCGGCCATGCTCTCTCTCCTCGTGACTCCGTCCTCGCTTACGTCTACCAGAAGCGCGAGAGCCTCCTACTCGATTCGATCCCCCCCGAGGTGAAAGCCTCGAGCCCGGTCGTCTCGGAGAAAACCCGTTCCCTCCTCGCCGTACCCGTTTCGAACGGAATGATTCTCCTCGGAATCCTCGTCATCGAATCGGCGGAAGAAAAAGGCTTCTCGGAAAACGATGTCCTCTTTTTTGAGCTCCTGGCGAACCAAATGGCGACGGTTTCGAAGAACCGAGAAATCCTGCTTGAAGCGAAAGATTTTAATAAAAAACTCCAATCGGCCGTGACCGAAAAGACCGTCGAACTTCGCCGCGCTCAGGACCGGATCCTCGACCAGCAGAAGGATCTCCAGAAAGAAAACAAAGTTCTGAAGACTCTCGTCGAAGCGGAATCCCGCGGCCAAGAATTCATCGGCGAAAGTGCCGTAACTCGGGAAATCCTCGCGATGGTCGACAAGGTCGCGCCTACCATGGCGACCGTACTGATCTTAGGTGAAAGTGGAACCGGAAAAGAACTTATCGCTAAGCGCATTCACCAGAAGAGTGCGCGCGCGAACGCCCCTTACGTTACGGTAAACTGCGCCGCCCTTCAGGAATCCTTACTCGAGAGCGAACTTTTCGGTCACGAAAAGGGATCATTCACGGGCGCCGTCTCGACGAAAATCGGCCTCTGCGAAGCGGCCGACGGTGGCTCCCTCTTTATGGACGAGATCGGCGAGATGAGTCTCACGATCCAAACGAAAATGCTTCGCTTCCTCCAGGAAGGTGAATTTTACCGGATCGGCGGTAAAAAACCGATTCGTGTGAACGTGCGGATCATCAGTGCGACTAACCGCGATCTCGCGGAAGAAGTGAAAGCGGGACGATTCCGCGAAGACCTTTATTACCGGTTAAATACGATCGCGATGAAAATGCCGGCTCTGCGTGCGCGCAAAGACGATATCCCGCTCCTCTGCGAGCACTTCTTAAAGCATTCTCGTTACGGCGGTACGACCCACGTGAAGCGTATCGACCCTCGCGTGATCGAAGTTTTCCAAAACTATCCGTGGCCCGGAAATATCCGTGAACTCCAGAATACGATCGAACGATTAAAAATTTTAGCCGAGAGCGCGGAAATTCGCCTGGAAGATATCCCGTTTGCGATCCGGGCTCCGAAAGATGCTTCATTAACTGGAGAATTCTCGATCGGCACTCCGCTCGAGGAAGTAGAGAAGGGACACATCCTTCGCACACTGGCTTTTAATCACGGGAATAAGACGAAGACGGCTTCGTCGCTCGGGATCACGATTAAGACTCTCTATAATAAGCTGCACCGTTACGGCGCTTTGCCGGGCGATGCTCCACCTGAAAACCTTTCCTCATAAAAATCGATTCGAACTTTTAACTTAACGTAACCAAAGGAGCCCTCATGTCACCGAAAGCAAAGAAGCCAGCCCCGAAAGCAAAAACCTCAGAGAAAGCAACGAAGGCCGCTCCGGCGAAGGCTGCTAAAGGCGCGAAGAACGCGAAACATGAAGAAGTGGATGTCGCGTTAGAAATGGTTTCCGCGGAAATTTCGGAAGAAGTCGAAGAGGAAGAAGAAGCGGCCGCCGCTTCGAAATCCAGCGCGGGTGGAAACGCCGCCGCCCTGGCCGCCGTAACCGGTTCGACCGAGATGTCGGCGTCATTTAAGAACTTCCGCCATCACCCGGACATGGAAAACTTCTACCGGTTCATTTACGAGAATGACCTTCGCCTCGAAGCCCTCGCGATCATCGACGAAATGATGGTTGAGCGTATGAACCGTAAGCTGGTTACGAAAGCAAAAGCGAACGCTCACTAAGCCTTACGCCGCCTTTTAGAAACGAGACGCCGCCTCGGACTTCGGTCGGGGGCGGCGTTTTCCATTTCCTAGACCCGTTTTCGCCCGATATCGGGGCGATATTCCGTTAAAAACTTTTTATTCACCTTTCATACGGGCCTTACGCCCTACCCGTATTCTCTGAGTATGAAGAACGAGATGGAAAGCCCATCGACCTACCCCACCCCTTCACTTACCTCCCCTCTGGCCTGGACCGTCCTGGTTTGGGCTCTGGTTGGGATTTCGGGCGCCCTCTTTGCGACTGGGAGATTTGCCCTCCCCCCGCATGAGGGCGCCTCCATCCAAAAAGTTTTGTTTCAGCCGCTTTTTAAATCCGGGCCAAAGCTGCCCTCTAAACCCAACCCGAAAGGTTCCAGGTTAACCTAATGCGAGAAGAATCCCTCACCCCACTCCACTCGCAAGAGGCCCGCGACGCTGGGGGTCGAAAAGAACGAATCGACCCCTGGCGTACGGAACCCGTCACCGCTAAGATGCCTCTTATGCGAGTGCTCGTGGTTGAAGATCAAAGGAAGATGGCGCGTTTTATTCAACAAGGATTAGGCGAAGCCGGATATTCCGTCGACCTTGCTGAGACCGGACAGAGCGCCGAAATGCTCGCCTCCGAAAATGAATACGATCTCGTCATTCTCGACGTGATGTTACCCGATCAAAACGGCCTCGATACGGCGAGACACCTGCGGAACGACGGGTTTGATAAGCCGATCCTCATGCTCACCGCCCTTTCGGGAACGAAGGATAAAGTCGCGGGTCTCGATTCGGGCGCCGACGATTACCTCACGAAACCTTTTGAGTTCGATGAACTCCTCGCGCGAGTTCGCGCCCTCCTCCGTCGCCAGACCACGGGGGGAGTCGGATCTGTGCTTCGATTCGAAGATGTCGAGATGGATCTCGTGAAGCGGAAGGCCCGTCGCGGGGAAGCGGAGC
>JANXTV010000250.1 GCA_025352185.1 Oligoflexia bacterium | reverse complement strand
GCTCCGGAACCCCGACGCGGTCACGGTGAAGAGTGAATTTTACGCCGAAAACGGGGAACTCTCTAAAATTATGGTGGGTTCCGACTTTAAAACTTTTGGTAGCCATACCGTAGCTACGAAACTCAGCATGAAACTCCCTCGAAAAGCCGAGAATGAAACGCGGATGGAATACACCGAACTGAAGTTTGACGAGGCGATTTCGGCAAACACGTTCACGCAGGAGTTTCTAAAAAAGCGGGCTAAGAACTAAGAGATGCTCGTGCGCCACCTCGTCCTCCTAGTTGCCGTCCTCAGTCACCCTCCGGCCTACGGGGCTAAGCGGCCGTCGAAAGAAATGGCCGCGAAGACGGCAATCCTCGTTCCCCCATCGAAAACGATGCCAAACCCTCTCGACCTCCTGAAAAAGATCGACTGGGAAACTCGCGGAAAGACGCTCGAGGCGCGAATTCTCGTACGTATCGTCGACGGAACGGATGTTCGCTCGCTCGAATTAAAACTCTGGGCGGAGGGGGTGGAGAAGGCGATGGTAAAAGTCCTCGCCCCCGAACGGGAGCGCGGGAAGGCGAACCTCCGTCTACTTACCGACCTCTGGCAGTACGTTCCGACGGTCGAACACATCCTAAAGGTTGCGCCTTCCATGGGGAAACTTCGTCTCCTCGGTTCAAACGTGACGAATGGGGATCTGGTCCGGAGTACGAGCCTCTCCCGCCACTATGAACACCGGCTTCTGGGCGAAGAAAAAATAGAGGGCGCGCTCGCCTATAAAATCGAAAGTTCACCGAAATCGGGCGCACCCGTTCCCCCCGGTCGAGTCTATACCTGGATCCTCGTGTCCGAACCCGTTCAGGTTCGGCAAGAATACTTCGGCCCGACGGGAAAACGACCGGACCGGGTCGCCGTTTGGAAAAATATTAAACGAGAGGCCGGACATACCTATCCGGCTACCCTCGTGGTTACAACTCCCGGGACAGGAATGCAGACGCAGGTGGATTACCGCGTGATGAAATTTGACCAACCGATTCCGGAAGCGGTCTTCACACAGGAATACCTGAAAAAACGAGTCGACGACTAAAACGAAGCCTTTAACCCCAGGCTAAATTGGCTCCCGCTGCCGAGGTAACTTCCGTCCTTAAAAACGAAAGTGCGCTTCGCAAACTCCGCCCCGTCACTCGCGAGAGGAAGATTAAACTCCGAAAGGAGTTCAATATTATCGCTGAGCGAATAATTTAGCCGCAGGCTAAAGAGTTGTCCGCCGTCCACTCCATTAAACAGGTCCCCAAATCCCGATTTCCAAAGGGTGCTCATCTGCCAGTTTAGGATCGCAAAGGTATAAAACTTTGCGCGTAGGTTAGTGAATCGAGACGGATCAGTGATGGAGTAATCGGTGGTATCCATCGCACCGATGGATTGGAAATAATTTTCCACCAGTAAAGATAAGGCACTATTAATGGCGCCGTCGAACCCCAAACCGATTTGCGTCTCGGACGGATTCGCCGCCATCGCCGTGGCCGTTCCCTTACTTAGGTAGAGGGTTTCCAGACGGAGCATCCAGTCGAAAACCGTTTTCGAGAAGGCAAAGCCCACCGCATTTCGGTCCCACCACCGTCCACCGAGAAAGCGAAACTCCGCGAAGGGATTAAACCACGCGACTTCTAGCAGGTGCGCATCGTCCTGAACGTCAGGTCCGAAAAGGCTCATCGCCTTAAAAGAAAAATCACCCGACTGATAGGAGCCACCGAACCCATCGGAGCCATAGACGATCGTCGGACCGAACAGTCCCGAAACCGGCCGCGTGAATTTATTCCAAACCTTAAAGAAAGAAATAACTCCGAGAGAAACCGGACGCCTCCCCACCCACGCCTCACCCTCCGGAAATACGAGGGACGCCCGTAAACGTTCGATGTCGGAAATGATGTTAATACCTTTATTCTCAACGAGCATTCGGTCGAGCTGCATAAAACGCTCGGGGGACTGAATGTTCAATCGCGCGATATCACCGGGAGGATAGGAAGGCGTGTCCCCAAATACCGATCGAAACTCTTGTCGAACTTCGAGCTCAAACCAGTCACTCGTCGCAATGACCTGGCTGCCGAGAAAGAGGAGACCGTCCCCGACGGTGACCGCATCGGAGAATCCTTGCTGCGAAAGGGAGCGGTATACCCCGTTCGCCTGGATATCGAATTTCGTTCGGAAATCGACGGCCTTCGCGGATCCTACGCCGGTAATGGCGAGAATAAGGAGTAGTAAGGATGGGAACGCACCGAATCGCATCGTGCCCTAACCTCGAATCGTATCCACGGGAGTGAGTTTTCCCGCCCGATAGGCGGGATAAATTCCGGCCAAAGTTACGAAACCGATCATGTAGCTCGCGGCTTTCAGAAAGGGACCGACCGCGAATGCCGGATAGACGATCGTCGAGTCGAGGAGCATGCCTTGGAACTGGATCGTTTTCCCGACAAATATCGCAATATCGAATCCCGCTTTCTGTTGGTAGAAAATGACCGCGCCACCGATCACGAGACTTAAGGCGAAACCGGTCATCGCCATCAGGAAGGCCTCGATTACGATAATGATCATGAGCTGACGGGGTTGCATACCGAGGGCGAGCATTACCCCGAACTCTTTCGACCGCTCCTGAACACTCATGAGGAGTGTATTCACGGTACCGAAGATGACGATCGAGACGAGAATAAACGTGAGTAGTCCAATGAATGCGTCGTTAAACTTTAACACTTGCGCGACCATCGGATTCGCCTGACGCCATCCGACGGCTTTTAGATCGGGAGGAATTTTTTCCGTAATCTTTTCTTCGATTTCCTCGATGTCGTTCGCCGAGATTGGACTGCCGGGTCCGAGCTTAAATGCTACCTCGTGAATTCCGCCGAGTACGCCGATTTTTTTAGTACACTCCAGCGTCGTGAACGCAAAAACTTTATCGTAATCACCCGAATGGCTGTTAAATAAGCCCTTCACTCGGAGCAGTTCATTTCCGAGCGTACCGTCCGCCGCCTGGCCCAGAAATACGACCTTATCTCCGACATCGACCCGCAGAAGTTTCGCGAGTTTTTCCCCGATATAGATGGGGCGCTCGAAACATGTTCCATCCGGATCGGGCGTAAGAAACTCTCCCTTCGCAAGGAATGCTTTAATCTTGCTCGCCTTGGGTTCGTTGTTCGGATCGATTCCGTTTAAATAAATCGGAAAAGACTCTTCGGCGGCGGCTAGTAAACCCGGTAACCGGATTCGCTCCGTTTTTGCGACATCTTTTCCGAGGATCTCCGTGAGGTCCGGGAGCGGTTCTTTCATAAAATCCGCGAGACGCTTATCTTCGAAATAAATCTGTTTAAAGATCTGAACATCTCCGCCCGAGAGTGCGAGGACTTTCTCGATGATATATCCCGAACGCGCTTTCATGACCGATTGGAGCCAAAAAATAACGGCGAGGCTCAGCGCGATACTGACGATCGTAATTCCAGTTCGCCGCGGATTTCGAATCAGGGTTCGGACGGCAGTGAAGAAGAGCAGCTTCATGAATTCCTTTTTACGGCCAGAGGCGCCCGGTGATCCATTTCCCGTTCGCGTCGCGGTCATAGGTCACGCGTTCGTGAAGTCGATCCGCACGATCTTCCCAAAACTCGAAGCGTTCCGCGACGAGTTCAAAGCCGCCCCAGTTTTCGGGTCGGATCACTTCCCGGCCTTCCAGTTCCTTCGTTATTTTCTCAACCTTCGCTCGTAGTTCCTCAGACGACCCGAGTGGGCGACTCTGGAGAGACGCGATTGCTCCGATGCGACTCGCTCTCCCGCGGGACGCAAAGTAAGCGTCGGAGTCGGCCGCGGCGGTGCGCTCGACGCTTCCCTCGACGCGAATCTGGCGGCCGAGTTCCGCCCAGTAGAAAAGGAGTTGCGCTTGGGGGTTCGCACCGAGTTCGGCAGACTTTCTTGAATCGTAATTCGTGTAGAAACGAAATCCGCGTTCGGGATTGATTCCCTTGAGGAGCACCATACGTCCCGAGGGCTTTCCTTCCGGCGTAGCACTAATGAGAACCATCGCATCAACCTGGAGAATTTTTAGAGATTTTGCTTTCGCAAAACACTCCTGGAAAAAATTAAATGGAGATAACGGTGGGTGAACGCTCATGAAATTCTTTCTGTCGCAGGCCGTTACGTGATTGCGCTAGCCATACGGGGAAATCCTCTCCTAGAATCCTGCTAAACTCCAGATGGTTATCGCTGCTTCGGGTCATCATCTGGTTCATTTCACTTACCCCAGGAGATCTTTATGAAACTGTTTTATTCCCAGGGCGCCTGCTCGCTCGCTCCCCATATCTTACTCGAAGAAATTGGGTTGCCGTATACCGCCCAACAAATCAGCTTCGATAATGGCGATGGCGAGAAGCCCGAATTTAAGAAAATGAGTCCGTTCGGATACATCCCGATTCTTGAAACGAACGACGGCGAATTCCTTACCGAAGGCGTCGCGATCCAACTCTTCATCGCGGACCAAAAGTCGGAAATGAACTTCGCGCCCCGCGCCGGTTCGTTTGAACGGGTAAAACTCCACCAGTGGATGAATCTAATTGCGACCGAAATCCATAAAGGATTTTCTCCACTCTTCGGACCGCAAGCCTATTCGAAAACACCGGCTGGCGCCGAAGAAGTAAAGTCCGTGTGCACCGAGGCCCTCGGAAAAAAACTCGATATCGTCGATTCATTGCTCGCGAATAAAAAGTACGTCATGGGCGACCAATTCACGACCGCGGATGCCTACCTATTCACGGTATTTAGCTGGTCCAACTACGTTGGGCTGAAGCGTGAAAAATGGCCAAATCTCGTGGCGCACGCGAAAACCATGATGGAACGCCCGGCCGTTCGCCGAGTGATGGAAGCGGAAGACCTCCTCGATTAAGATGTTCCCATTTGAAATTACGTCCCACGATTTTCTACTGATAGGGCTCCTGATATTTTTAGAAGGAGTCCTATCGGTAGATAATGCTCTCGTACTCGCGATCCTCGCCCGACATCTCCCCGTTAAGGAACAGAAGAAAGCGCTCACGTACGGACTGATCGGCGCGTTCATCTTCCGATTTATTGCTCTCGCCATGGTGACCTACCTCGTCCGGTGGCGCTGGGTAAAATTTGTCGGCGGCGGCTATCTCATCTATATCGCGATAAAAAATTTGGTCTTCGGAGAGAATAAGGACGACCGTGGAAAGAAGGCGATCGGCGCGACCTTTTGGAAAACGGTCATCGCCATCGAACTCACCGACATCGCCTTCGCCGTCGATTCGATTCTCGCCGGAGTCGCCCTAACCAATAAACTTTGGGTCGTTTTTACGGGCGGCATCATCGGAATCGTGATGATGCGATTTACCGCGTCTCTCTTTATCCGAATCATCGACAAGTTTCCGAAGTTAGAAAAAACAGCCTACATCCTCGTTCTTATTATAGGGACGAAAGTCGTCATCGAAGGCCTGGCGCTACCGGGAGTGAACTTCCATTCTCCTCGCGAATACGCGTTCTGGGTCTTCTGGATACTCATGGCGAGCGCCCTTACCTACGGCTTCTCGTCACGGACCCCGAAAAAGATTTAGAGTTCAGTTCCCGTCACCGATACGAAAATTGTGAAACCTTTGTTTTCGTATCCGCACTGTCAGAAAAATGACGAACTAAGAATGGGCGAGCGAAGCCTCTTCGAGTCGCGCGAGCAAATCCGGCAGCCCGAAGGGCTTCACGAGATAACTCGAAACTCCCGCTCTCCGGGCTTCCTCGATCTGCCTCGGGTCGTTATTCGAAGTCATCATCACGACGGGAAGGTTGCGAGTCTTTTCAACCGCACGGATTTGGCGCAAAAATTCGATGCCGCTTTTTCCGGGCAGATTCCAGTCGGCGAGAACGACCGCAATACTCTCGCGCTTCACGATTTCCAGCGCCATATCGGTATTTTCGGCCTCCACGACGGCCGAGAATCCCAAGTCATTCAGCATTCCGGTCACGATCAGGCGCATCGTCGGAGTATCGTCCAGGACGAGAATTTTTTTATGGGCGGGCCGTCCGCCCGGGGTATTTTCCATCCCCTTCAGTATAGCACGAACTCTATTCCGACCGCAGGAGAAGCAGGATGAAGTCGAAAATCTGGCTGTACCAAATTCCCATCATCGCTCTCTTCGCGTGGTTTTACTGGATTCACGAAGCGGGGCTCCAGGGGAAACTGCAGAACACCGTCCTCCGAGAGTGGCTTTACCCGAAACTGGTCTCCGTCGCCGGAACCCATACGAACGGGAAGTTCTGGATGCGCGGGGCGGAAGCCCCGAAAAATAAAATCGTAGTCGCCGAGGTGGATAACGACTCCATCGAAGAGTACGGGCGATGGCCGTGGCACCGCGATAAAACTGCACTCCTCATTAAGAAAATCTTTGAATCAGGTGCGAAATATATCGCCCTCGATATGGTCTTTTCGGAATCCGACCAGCGGGTGCCCGAGAAGCTAAGCCAATTCTTAACCGATAAAAAAATAGATGCGAATCTGACGCAATTTGAAACGGACAACGACCTCACCGAGCAACTTTTCGAACATAGCGGAAAAGTAACCATGGGTTGGATGGCACCGACCATTTGTAATCCGGTCTATAATATAGAGAATCCACAGTCCTGCCCCGTGAACGACCCTGAGCACGCCGCCATTCGCGACGACATGAAGGCCTTTGCGGTAAAACGAGTCGTACTCGCCCGACCGATGGATCTCCAGAAAACTCCGCTCCTTTACGTTCCACTCCCGTTAACGAACCTTGAAAACTATAATAATGCCTCCGCGCACGCGGGTTTCGTGGACGCAAAACCTGATGGGGACGGCTATATTCGTCGAACGCCGCTCGTCCTCATGGGCGCCGACGGAAACTTTTATCCATCGGTTGATTTAGCGACCGCCGCCGCTGTCCTCGACGAAGAAGTCGAGATCAAGCTCAACGAGCGGCAAACCATCGATTCCATGCGGTTCGCGAAATCGGGTCGCGAGATCCCGGTCACTCCACTGGGCGTGATGGAAGTGAACTTTCGCGGACCGGCGCAATCTTTCCAGTACATTCGGGCACGAGAAATCATGACGGACGATCCGGAAATGAAAATCGAGCAAAATCGAACCATTGCCAGCGTATCGAAAAAAAGCATCCTCCAGGACGCGATCGTCTTTATCGGGGTCACGGCCATCGGAGTTTTCGAAATGCGAGCGTTCCCCTTCGACTCGAATACGCCCGGAGTCGAGGGACACACGAATATTCTCGATAACCTCCTCGCGGGAGACATGCTTCGTCACGGCGACGGCGCCACTGGAACCACTTGGATCTTCATCGTGATGACCCTCGGGGCACTCCTCTTCGCCTACGGAATCGAGCGCCTGGAATCCGTTCCCGCCTTGCTTCTGTTTGCCGCCGTTATGAGTCTCGCCGCTTTTATCGACCAAAAGGTGCTTTTCGAATCGAACGTAAACTGGAACACGTCGCTCCTCGGAATCGAACTCGCGACGGTCTTCCTCTTTACCTTTGCCGCGAAGTATATCCTCGAGGAAAAAGGTAAAAAAGAAATTCGAAACGCATTTGGAAAATACGTTTCTCCCGCGATCATCGAATCGGTGATGAAAGATCCGACGAAACTTACCGTCGGGGGTGAAAAGCGCGACCTCACGATCGTGTTCTCCGATATTCGGAGCTTCACGACTTTTTCCGAAAAAATGGACGCGAAGGAACTCTCTAACTTCCTAAACGACTACCTAGGGCGAATGACGGACATCGTATTTGAAACGGAAGGAACGCTCGATAAATATATCGGCGACGCCGTGATGGCTTTCTGGGGAGCTCCGCTCGAACAACCCCGCCACGCCGTGAATGCGTGTAAAGCGGCGGTCCAGATGCAAAAGCAACTGCGCGAGCTTCGTCCCTATTTTAAAGAAAAATACGATATTGAGGTAAACGTCGGGATCGGAATTAACTCCGGCCAGGTTTCGGTCGGAAACATGGGTTCGGACCGGATCTTCGAATATACGGTCATCGGCGACCACGTGAACTTAGCCTCCAGACTCGAGGGTTTAACGAAAGACTACCATTCCGCGATTTTGACGACGCGAGGGACGCTCGATCTCATCACGTCGGTCGGGGAGCCTCACCCTCCGCACCGGGTGCTCGATTTCGTTAAAGTTAAGGGAAAGAAAGTCGCCGTCGAACTCATCCAGATTCTCGACGTCGAATATCCCAAAGAGGGTCTCGATCTTTTCCGCGAGGCTCGCGAACTCTATTCAAAACAGAAGTGGGACGAGGCGATCGAAAAATTTGAGCTCAGTAAGAAGAAGCTGCTCGACGGCACTAAAGAAGACGAAATGTCGGAAGAATTTATCGAGCGATGTAAGGAGTTTAAAATTAATCCACCGGGTGCCGACTGGGATGGCGCCTGGGTGATGAAGACTAAGTAAGGGATACGGGGACCTATGGCTGGACCATCCGGAGCAAAACGATTACAAAAAGGAGATTTGCTCTTTAAAGAGGGCGACAGCTCGAATGCGATGTACCTCATTCGCACCGGGATGGTTCGCATCTTTAAAAAAAAGGGCGACTCCCAAATCGAGATCGATACTCTCCGAAGCGGACAGATCGTCGGTGAAATGGCGTTCCTCGATGGAAATCCGCGCTCCGCTTCCGGCGAAGCCCTCATGGATACGGAACTCGTGGAGATCTCGAAATCCGTTTACGACACGACGATGGTACAGGTACCCGAGTGGGTGAAGGTTCTTTTAAAGGCGATCGTCGCGCGTCTCCGTTCGACCACGACGAAGATGAAAAACCTCGAGTCTTCGTCTATGGAAATGAACTACGAAGACGGACGGCGAGATTTCGTTTTCCTGTCTCCCCACGACGCGCTTAAATTGTCCGCGGCGGTCCTTCTCGTCGGTACCCTTTCAAAAGAGGACGCCCCCGAAGGAAAAAAATTGAAAATTTCTTTACTCGAACGCTATGCAAACCAGGTGATGGGAATCCCGGTTGCAAAACTGACGTCCTACCTCGACGTCTTAAAGCAGTCGAATATTCTTCACATCTCGGAAAATAATCAGGACGTCGCTTTAAAAGATTCGGCGCTGCTTGAGGCGATGATCCATTACGTCTGCGATGAGAACTTGCTCGAGCCAACAAAGCGCCACGACCTCTCCCTTCGGGGCTTTCTGGTTATGGGGCTGATTGCGAAGCACCTCGAAAAATTCCCGAAGGACGAAGCGTCGGGGATGTCGAACGTGAACGTGATCGAAGTGAAGAAGCTCGAGACCGGGGCGAGCGGTAAAGAACCCTTCCGCATGGACGAGTTCATTGAGCTCGTGAAGGTTGGTTACGCGAGTAACCTTACGGTCGTTTCCACCGACGTCCAGACGACGATGGTCCAACCCGATACCTTTCGGCGCGCTTACCGGATCCAGCGGGTACTGAAAATCCTCGAGGCGATGAACGAGGAAAAGCAGAAAAACGCCCTCGGACTCCGTTAGAAATCCCAAGTCGCTCGTGCGAACTTCAAAATAGAAGAGTTGAGTCTCGACGCACTGCGCTTGCCGCGGGCCCCGGCTTGACTTCAATTCGCCCCGTCGCTACGTTCCGGCCATGAAAAGAACCTTAGCCCTGCTGCTCCTCGTGAGTTCGTTCGTCGTTGCTTCTTCCGCGCAGGCGATCTTTATCGATCGATTCTACTTCCAGTGGAAACAGAACCAACTCGCTAGCCACGCCGAAGCCCTGAAGACGCTCCCTTTCGTAGCCACCTACTTTGCCGTTCCGGGCGAGAGCCGGACACTGGCCGAAGGAAAATTCGATCAGAAGCTGGATCATACGAACTCCGCCGATACGACGACGTTTAAACAGCGCTACTGGGTCGACTCGAGCGCGGCATCCGGCGCCGATGCGCCCGTCATTTACTTCCTCTGTGGTGAATCCCGCTGTTCTCCCGCCGACGGTTTCGCGCTCGCGCTGGCGAAAGAACTCGGCGCCCACGCCGTGACGCTCGAACATCGCTTTTACGGCGACTCGATTCCGACGAAGTCTTACTCGGCGAATGACTTAAAGCTCCTTTCGACCGATCAGGCCCTCGAGGACTTCGCAGAATTCCAGAAATACGCGCAGAAGGAATGGAAACTCACCGGTAAATGGATTGTCATTGGCGGTTCCTACCCGGGCTCCCTCTCTGCTTACTACCGACTGAAGCATCCCGAGCTCGCGATCGGTTCACTCGCCTCTTCCGCTCCCGTCGAAGCAAAGGCGTCGTTCGAAGAATACGATTACCAAGTCGCAACCGTGATACCTTCCGTATGCCTCGACACCATTCATAATGTGGTGACGAAGGTCGAAACAATGCTCGCGAAGGACGAAAGTCGCGCGGCCGTGAAGAAACTCTTCGGTTCGTCCGAAATTAAAGACGATGTCGATTTCCTCTACGTCGTCGCCGATATGGCCGCCGGCGCAATCCAGTACGGAAAGCGCGCAAAATTCTGCGGAGACATTACGAGCGCGGACGATGCGGTGGCTGCCTACGCAAAATTCGGTCTCGATCTCTTCGACGGATGGGGAATGAAGCCGATCGAAGATACGCCCCAAGGAAACATGTCGGAGAATCCTGCCGACTACACGAATAATGGAATGCGCCAATGGCTTTTCCAATCGTGCACGGAATACGGATACTACCAAGTTGCGTATCACGATCCTAAGCTCTCTTCGCGTTCACCGCGCGTAAATCTCGACTGGCATAACGGCATGTGCGATCGCCTCTACGGGATTAAGACCCAGGTCGATACCGATCAGATTAATAAAAAATTCTACGCTCCGCTCGTGAGCGGTGAAGGTTCGAAAATCCTCTTCACAAACGGTTCGGACGATCCGTGGCAGCACCTTTCGATTAATCCGAAGCGTGGAAACGTCGCCTCTTCCGTCGATGCCGTATTTGTCGACGGCGGTTCCCACTGCAGCGATCTCGGAAATTCGAAGCGGGACGAAGTCGTGAAGGTACAGAATCTGTTCCGCGCGATGACGAAGACGTGGCTCGCGAAAGAAAAGCCGCCGACTCCGCCGAAGAAGCCGACGAGTACTTGGCCGTTACTGTAATTTAAAGACTTTCCACTCCCGTTTCCGTTCTCCCCCGGGAGAACAGAAATGCCCATCCACCCCTGCATAAAGATTGACGCATAGCGCTTTGATCAGTAAAACGGCTTCTCAATAGAGGATTCGTGATGCCGAAGATTCGCATGATTTCATTGTTACTTCTAACGATTCCGGCCCTCGCCGCCCAAGCGGGCGAAGTCCGTAAGGGAACTCATAAACCGGGCCGCCTCGCCTGTAAGGGAAAGGGTACGGCGTTCGAAGCCGATTTGCTCGCGGGTTGGGGCCGAGTGGAAAATATCCGCGGCACGGAAGGAAAAATTACGACCGCCCCGAATCGTGGGGGTTCCCTCGGGAATGTGTTTCGCATTGAAAGCACCGAAGAAACGCAGTGTACCGTCGACCTCACTTTCGCGAATCCATTCGAGTTTAAGAAATTTCGCGGGAAGTTTCATATCGCTTGTTACGACGAAACGAAGTGTTACCTGTTCGGCGCATGCCTCGAGCGCACGACCGCTACCGCGCACTGCACGTTCGAAGCCGCTCGATAATAAAAGGAATAAAAAATGAGCCTGTTAAAATTCGGTACGCTACTCACCCTGATTCTCTCGGCTTCGAATGCCCTCGCCTTCGAAGCGACCTGCTCCCACGAAGGCGCCGGCTATGACGGCGGCGGAACCACCTTCGGCGGTAAGAATCGCGAACATGTCGGTGTTTATTCGAATTATCCCCTCACGTGTAAAATCGCCGGAGAAAAAAATAAGGATCTCCATTTCAAGACGACTCTGCAAACCTACGGAGCGCTTGTACACGCCTATACCGAGAGCTATTACACGATCTCCTGTCCCCTTGTGAAAGCACGTCGACTCCGGAACCGAATCGAGAAGAATGGCTCCTGGAGTGTCGCGGGCCCGCTCGTTAGCCTCGGGATTCCAGTTGGAGTCGATCTCGCCGTGCTCGCGAACGAACGAGGTGCCGTGTGTTTCCTCGGCGCCGGCGATATTTACGGCATCAGCGTTATGGCGGGAGTGAGTCGACTCACATTCAGTAGCGACGTCAGTGAAAAATAGAGTCGTCTTTTAGCTGAATTCGGGTGGTTTCCGTGAAGAGAACAGAAACTGAGAATCCCCTGCGTTTCATAATGACGCACCGCGCTTAAGCATCTATAGTTCCTCTTCGTAACCGAGTTCTTCGTAAACTCTGAACTCCCGCATAACGACTGCGCGGATGCATAGATAATTCCGGCGCAAGCCACGGATCAAAATCATTGGTCTAAATCTTAAAATGTAAAATTGGAGAAAAAATCAAATGAACAACGTGATGATCAAATGCGCGACCGCTATGACGATGCTGGCGTCCTTTGCCAGCTATGCCGCAGATCCTATATTGGCCTCACAAGTAAATTCGTCCGCATATGCGTGTAAGGATTCGTTTGAAAACCGTCTTCGCATTGCATTTTATTCCAACATTTCGGGTGAACGTCCCGAAGTTAAAGTTGTCGGCGAAACTTTAAACGTGGCCCTTTTTAAGGACATCGAAATTGCGCCAGCTCTCCCACATCAGCAGTTCGACGGACCCGGAGGCCCATATGTTGTCGATGTCCCGGCAGTCTATCGTAGCGAACTTACGCTGCGCTTTAATTCCATCAAAGTTCCAGTAGCATCCGCGGAGTATCGGTGGAGCTATTCAACTGTCTATGACGCAGCCGGAAGAGCTTCAGAAGTGAAGACCGAAATGCCGACTGACTTTTATTTTGATGATTCAGGAGTAGATTACTCCGCCGCTATTCAAAATCCGGACACCGGTCGAAACATAAATGTGGACTTGGATATTGCGGATTACGCTCGTTGCTTGAAAAGCATCCCTGAGAAACTTGCGCAAGTTTCAAATAAAAAGGGTTCTCGAGTGAAACGATAATCCCTAGATTTCCGCGCAATGACCGCGCGGATAAACGAAAGTATGCGGCGCAAGCCACGGAATAAAAACATTGGATTAATGACTAAAAAATAAGGAGTAATTTGTGAAAAGTACGATTTTTGGACTCTGTTTTCTGATTTCCTTCGCTGCACATGCCGATTGCGACATCTCCGCCATTAATGGGCAAATTTCAAATTGGCTGAAGAAACCCATCTCAACTGTGAAAACCGTCGAAGGCGAACGAGTGAAAGGGAAAGGCTACGCTTCTGAAATTAAAGCCGGTACGGGGCTTGTAAACTTAAACGGACAACAAATCGCTATCACCGTTTTCAAGGAAAAATTTGTCTGGGAAAATGGAACCATCGAAAAGCTATTAGAGACTCAATTGACGCCTATCGATTCAAAGACTTGCGAGATTCAAGCAGGATCCAATGGCGTTCGCCTCGTGCCTCAACCTTAATTTCCTGAAGACGATGCACTCTAAAACCCCTAGATTTCCGCGCAATGACCGCGCGGATAAACGAAAGTATGCGGCGCAAGCCACGGAATAAAAACATTGGATTAATGAACGGAAAAAATATGAAAATTTTAATTTTAATCGGATCTGCACTCTTCGCTTCTTCAACCGTTTTTGCGGGTGGCTATGAATGTTTCATCACCTCGAAAAATGTCGTCACTAAACCGTCGCACGAATCTAAAGCCGAAAGGAAATCTCGGATACAACTTGAAAATGAAAGCGTTCTCGCAAATGGGTCGATCGCGAGCCTTTCGTCTCAGTATTCGCAATGCGTGGGAATGACTTTCAAGACGGATGGAGGTCACTCCGATTTCCCGTTTGCGGGCGGAACGGCGACGGTCAGCATAACGGATCAAGAAGCGGGCACGGTTGCCACTTCTGAAGCGGCAGATGCGAGTTATACTAAAGGCAATATTACATGCAGAATTGCGTGCCGATATTCGACGGATATTTAAAATTCACGGATCGACCCGGCGCCGTCTGTATTAGAATTAACCCGAAAGAAAACTAATGAAAACTTCTCTCCTAGTCGTCGTCGCAGTCTTCCTGAACGCCTCCGTCTCATTCGCAGAAGATCTCGCCTTCTGTGAAAAACCCCATTCGGGCGATCCGAACTATAAGGCCTACATTTACGTCGATGGAGACGGGGAAGTGAAAACCGATATTTACCGGGGATATGAAAATTTAGAAAAGATCGCGCTGAAAGTGAAATGCGAATCAACCTCGAGCCTATCCATCTCGACCGCCGAACCGTATGACGTACCGTTAGGAGACGTCTCACTCGAGTGCATCAGCGCTGACTTCCGTACGGTCGTCTATTTAACGACCGTGAAGACGGCTAAGGGCCTGGCGAAACGCGTGAAAATCTATTCCCCTTGGCGCTACGATTTCTCGCATCCCGAAAAAACGCTTTTCCAGTCGATCAGTAACGTCAGCTGTAAATAGGCCCTCCATCTAGAGAGCCTAAGCTTTCGTAGGAAACTTCGCCTTCACCTGATCGACGATCAGTTTTATATCCTGCGCGCGTTCTTTCCGCGCGACGAGAATCGAATCGCCATGGTGAACGACGATGAGATCA
Organism: Oligoflexia bacterium; assembly: GCA_025352185.1. GTDB lineage: Bacteria > Bdellovibrionota > UBA1018 > UBA1018 > UBA1018 > JACMQW01. Next base: position 17,722 of record JANXTV010000250.1, on the reverse strand, counting down.
TTAATTCCGAGGAGCGCGACGAGCTTTCCGGGAGCATCGACGATATTTCCGGACGAATCGACGGAGAGGACGTCCCCCCCCGTTACGATCCCGACATCGGCGCGCGCCTGAAGAACATCGGCGACACTTTCGAGCGAGGTCCAGCTCCCGAGGTCATCCCATCCCGCATCGAGAGAAAAAGAGACGACATTCTTCGCCTTCTCCATAATTCCGTAATCGATCGAAGTCGCCGTCATCTTCGGGTAAGCGTCCGTGAGCACGCCCTTAGCGCTTTCCCACGCGAGTTTCATCTCGGGCATCAGGGAATCGAAGGCGCAGAGGATCGTTTCCGCTTTCCAAAGAAACATCCCGCCGTTCCAAAGGTAATTTCCTGATTTTAGAAATTCCTGCGCGCGGGTGAGATTCGGCTTCTCGACGAACGCATCGACTTTTCCGCACGGCATCCCTTCGGAACGACCGACTTCGGCGCCGGTCTTTAAATAACCGTAGCCCGTCTCCGGACGGTCGGGTTTCACTCCGAGCGTGACGAGATCATCGTGCGTGCGCGCCCACGCGGCGGCGGCCGAAAGCGTTTTACGAAATGCTTCGCGGTTCGGGATATAATGATCGGACGGCATGACGAGGAGGATCCCTTTCGGATCGCGTAAGAAAACTTCGCGGGCCGCCCAATAAATGCACGGCGCCGTATTCCGCGCCGCCGGTTCCGCAAGCGTCGTCACATCTTTCGTACCGACCTGGTCCTCGATCGCCGACTTAAGGAGTTCGGTCGTGACGATGAATCGTCGCTCCCGCGAACTCTCGACGATTCCGTCGAATCGTCGGAGCGTCTGGAGAATTAAGGTCTCCGGATTATCGCGGCCGAATCCCAGCAGCTGCTTCGGGCGATTCGCGGTACTCTTCGGCCAGAAGCGGGTTCCGCTTCCGCCCGCCATGATAATTAAAAATAAAGATCGGTCACTCACGCGGTAAATTACCGATCACTTTTCAGGAGTGCGGCCGTAACTGTCTTCGAGTCGTACGACGTCGGCCAGGTGCGGAGTCGATACTTCGAAGATGTCGCAGTCTTCGACCGCAATCATCCGGTGCTTCTTCCCCGTGGGGATATGGTGCGCTTCACCCGCCACCATAAGAATTTCTTCGAGAACACCTTGGTCGTTTTCGAAAACGAAGTTCATCTTTCCCGAGGAAACGAGAATCGTCTCTTCTTTAATCTGGTGATACTGGAGCGAAAGCTTATGCCCCTTTTTAATGTGGAGTATCTTCCCGACGTAATCTTTCGTCTGGGCCCAGATGAGCTCGTAGCCCCACGGTTTTTCCACGCGCTGAATGGGTGCCTTTGCCATTTTGAATGCTTCCTTCATTAATTTTCTATTCGGACTTCGTTGCCGAAGCTTCGGGCGCCCGCACGACGACGAAGTCGGCGATCCGGCGCTCTTTACGAAAGTTTTTACCGGCCTTATCCGCATCCTTTACGGTATCGAACTGACCGACGAAAAGTCGGAACCATTTCCCTTTACCAGAAATTTCGACTTCCCGAACTTCAGCACGGAGCCCATTTTCGTTCAACTTCAGAAGCTCGGGTTCGGCATCGTGGAGACTCGGATAGGATCCGACCTGGAGGGTATAACGGGAGACCGCCGATGAAATCGGGACATTCACTTTAGTCACCTTCACGGGGGCTTGCTTCGGAACCCCGTGTCCAGAATCCTTCACTTCCTTATGCGAAGCGTCAGGTTCGGCGCCTACTTCTGGGGAGGTGAGCTCCTTTTTCCGGACCTTTTCGGGGAGCTCGACTTGGCGAGGCTTTTCCACCTGAAGGCCCGTCTTCGCGATCTCGTCCCGAAGGCTCTGGTCGAGCGTCTCATCGACTGCGCCCGGGACGTGTTTCACTTCCTGGGAAATCTCGGTTCGACTCGGCGCTTGTTCCTGGGCCGCCGTGAGCGGGTCGACGGCTTTCACTTCCCCGGTCGTTTCGATCGCTTTCGGAACGACCTGTTTTCCGAGGTGAACCCCGAGGGTAAACGCGAAAAGCGCGACGCCGACCCCGAGGAGGATGAGCACTCCCACTTCTTTCCGGTCATAGATAAAGAGGCGTCTTTTTTGGTCCAAGCGATTTCCTTACGTCCCTAAATCCTACCGGCCGATGACAACCAAAGTCAATTCGTCTGATCCGAAAAGTAGACCGAATGTCCGAGATTCGCTGGCATTTCGCCTTCGGAGCGGAGGAACGGGCCACCGATTCGGCACGGGTCTTCCTTAAGGAAATGACCGGAGGAACGATGAACAACACGAAAAAAGTAAGGGTCTTAGGTAACGAAAACGGACAGGGACTCACCGAATACCTCGTCCTGATGATTCTCATTTCCGTGGCGAGCATTACGATCGTCACGCAAATGGGCGGAGCCATCACGAATCGCTTTAAGGCGGCGAAAGAAAAAATCCAGGCGCTCTCGGTGAATCCGGATTGATGGAGATCCGGGAGAGGGGCCAGTCACTCCTCGAAATGATTCTGATCATTCCGGTCATCGCCCTCGTTTTAGCGGGCACGTACGGAATAGGAATCGCGGCGTATCGACGAACGGAATGCAGTCGCCTCGTTTTCGAAGGCGTCCATTCCGCGGTCCACGACTCACGCCGAACGAGCCGGGTCACGCTTTCGCGGACGGAATCCGGAATTGAAGGGAGATTAGTTTGCGGAACTCATACGGAAACGCTGTTTCTCCCCTACCTCGAGAAGCGGAATTCGGGAGTATCACGCTCCCCTTTCTCTTCCTCTCCGTGATCCTCGCCTCGGCCGTAACCGCTTCGGTGGGAGTCGATCTTTTATGGAAATCGAAAGTTTCGCTCCAACTCCGTATCGACGCCTGCGTCGAACGTACGGCGCGGGAACTTTCGGAAATCCAAAACAGTATCGAATCTTCGAACGTGCGCATGCAGATCGAGCGGGCGGCCGCCGCCGCCGCGGCGATTCCGAGTGCTGGGGCATCACTCGAGTCCGTAAAACCCATTCTCTTCGCGGAAGTCGGAATTCAGGAACTGCTCCGGATGAAATGGCGGGCCCGTCAGGCGAGTTGGATTGCGCTCGCCGGTTGCGACCGAAAGGGAGACCTCTTCCTTCCGCTCCCAAATTTAAAGTGGTGGCGACCGCCCGATGATCCGGTAGGCGCGTTGCCCCTCGCCTGGGAGGGCGAAAAGAAGAGCGGACTCGTGATTCGACTTTGGAAATCAAATCGGGATTCTGCCGCGCGGGTAAAATTCGGAAACGAAAGGGGCGGTGGAAATGAAAACCGTTGGCACGCAAACTGGACAAGTCTTTATTGAGGCGATTTTATGGGTTTCACTCTTCGCAACGTTCGGGATCGGATATTGGAAACTCTCCGGACTCGAATACCGAGCTTACCGAAACGTCTTAAAAAATTACGACTCCCGCGCTGGGCGCTCCTCGTCCCCGCGGCTCTAATTCTGGCGGCCTGGGCCCATTCGGGAAGTCGGAGCGAAGGAAAAATGTCCTGGCTCGCGGCGAATCCGCCCTCCGCATCCGCTTGGAGAGACCTCGTCCTTCGTCGCGGCTTCGCGCCGCTCGAAGATCCCGCGTGGCGCGAGAAAGCCTACGCCGAAATGCCCGAGAATTCTCGAGCTAAAGCTTCCGCCTACCTCTCGGAAGACCACCACACCCTCGCGATTCGCGAGGCGGGCGACTGGCTCTACTATGAGCTGAAGAATGCTCCCGGAATCGCCCGGCCGGGAGCAGTCGTTTCCCGCGAACTTTGGGAAAATCTCGGAGTCGGGTGGGAAGCCTATTCCGCGTTCGAGGCAGCGGCACTCCCGATCCTCCGCACCGCCGAAAACCCCGTAAAAAAGGCGGGTCCGTGGCGGGACCCCCGAAGTATCGAGTATTAGACCCACGACTCGGAATCCCGAGTTGACAAGGCGGGTTACCGCGGTTCATATCGGATACCGTGAAAACACCCTCTACGATTCTGACCGTTGGTTCGATGGCTTTCGATTCCGTACAAACCCCGGCCGGTAAGGCCGATAAGGTTCTCGGCGGATCGGTAAATTACTTCTCCGTGGCCGCCTCTTTCTACGCCCCCGTCCAGGTCCTGGGCGTCGTCGGCGAGGACTTCCCGAAGGCGCACCTCGAATGGCTTTCCGCGCGTCGGATCGACACCACGGGCGTGAAGATCGTCGCCGGTAAAACTTTCCACTGGGTCGGATCCTACGACGGAAATCTGAACGAAGCGAAAACGCTCTCGACCGCACTCAATGTTTTCGAACATTTCGATCCCCGCCTCGATGATAAACATAAGGATGCCGACATCGTTTTCCTGGCGAATATTGACCCCGTCCTCCAAACGAGTGTTCTGGATCAGGTTCGTAAACCGAAACTTGTGGCCTGTGATTCGATGAACTTCTGGATCACCGGAAAGCCCGACGAACTTAAGAAAACCTTAAAAAGGGTCGATATCCTCTCGATCAATGAAACCGAAGCGTTCCTCCTCTCCGGAGAGAAGAACTTAAATCTCGCGGTGGCAAAGATTCGCGAAATGGGACCCAGCGTAATTATCGTGAAACGCGGTGAATACGGCGCGATGCTCTTCACGCCGAAAAGCATTTTCCTCGCGCCCGCTTATCCCGTCGATAAAGTCATCGATCCGACCGGAGCGGGCGATAGTTTTGCCGGCGCGTTTGTCGGATTCCTCGCCGAACAGGGCGCTTCCCGTGAAATGGCCACCCAAGATCCCGCCGGATGGGATCGACTCCTTCGCCGGGCGGTACTCGCGGGCTGCACGATGGCCAGCTTCACCGTCCAGGACTTCTCGCTTCATCGCCTGATGCGCCTCGAGGCGAAGGAACTCGTCGATCGCCAGAACGCTCTGATGCAGATGATTTCGATCGGATAAGGATACGCAGGTTCCGGCGCCAATATATTAGCGCTCGCCCGAGTTAGTGAATCGTGACGCGGTAAAAAGGGACCCGGGAAAACTAAAATCGAATGGGGTATTCTGGGAGAGATGGTGATGCAAAACCGATCTGTCCGTGCGCTTACGATTCTTTCGCTCCTCTTATTCGGTGCCTGCGCGAGCTCACCGAGCGACGCGGACCGGAGCGGGGTTCGGGATCCCAGTTCCACGACTTCTGTTCTTCTGATCGGCGATTCGCAAACGACCGGAAACAGTAGCACGAAACACACGAAAACGAATTCGACCGGATTACGCCTCTCGGAACTCCTCGAAGAAAACTCCCACATCGACCTTTCGACCTATGGCTCCTGTGGTTCAAGAACCGATAGTTGGGTAAACGGCACTCCGACGAAATGTGGTTATTTCGAAAAGACATCGAAACGGAAAATATTCGTCCCTTACCCAAAAAAATCTGCGATTCCGACTCTCGCCACCCTCCTGAGCCGCCACACTCCTTCGATTGTGATCGTCTCGCTCGGGACAAACTTTGTCGGGGGTTACACTCCCGCGGCGATAAAAAAAATGACCGCGGCATTCGTAAAAACGATTCTGGACTCCGGCGCTAAGTGCGTGTGGGTTGGACCCGCTGATCTGCGTAAAATCGGAAAGCTCACTCCCGATACGACCCAAATAAAATTAAGTGAAGTCGACGTCGCGATCCAGCAAGCCGTGGATAAGAATTGCCCTTATATCTCTACCCACCGATTCGTCGGTTACCCGAGTGAGGGCGGCGACGGAGTTCACTTCTCACAACTCGGAGAAGACGGACGCGAACTCGCCGACACGTGGGCGAAAGCAGCCCTCACGAAGATTCAGGACGAACTTCCGGAACTTCGCTGAGCGAAGACCGAATAGCCTACACCGAATCGACTAAGATCCGCTTCGGATCTCCTCGAGGTCTTTTTCCTTCGCGATCGAACGGGCGGCGTCGATTGTGAGCGTCTCCTCGAGCTCGCTTAAGAGGCGCGAAGTGTTCCGAAAATAAGGGTAGTCAGCCGAGGTCGCACCGGCCACGCAACCCCCTTTATTCTCGAAGTAAGCGGCGAGATTCGCACTTTCCTTACGGGTAAGAATCTCCGAGCCCTTAGCTTGGAGAAAAAAGTCGATCAGGTAAGCGACCTGCTTCGTATTTAAGCGAGCGATCTTTTGGTGGGTCGTAAGCGTACCGGAAAGTTTTTGGTGTAACGTGCCCATCACGATATCGATCTTATTCATCCGGCCCTCGATAAACTTAAGCTCGTCTTTTCCGTCGTACTTTACGCGCCCTTCGAGAAACTCATTCACTTGATTAGCAAACGCCATTTCGGGGTCGCTCGCGATCATGTCGGCCATCGCCTGGGCAATACTGGCCGTCGCCGCCGCCTTATTTCCAGAGAAGTATTCGAAAATTTCCGCCTGGTGAGTGAGGAGGAGCGCATTGATATTCTTAAATGCCTTCACGTACTTCTTAAATTCGTAGGTCATCGACGTAAGCTGGGCTCTCCGGCGGCCGAAAACTTCCCGCTGCCGCTCGAGGTAATGAACTAAGGTTTCCTGGACGGCCACGAAGGCATCTTCACGACCCGTACGTAGATTCAGCAACATATCGAGAGTGAGAGAAACTTTTTCGGAATCCGGAAAAGTCGAAGAATAGTATTTCCGGAGCACATTCGCATCCATGAATCCACCGGCTTGCGGCAGAAACGGAAATGAAAAGGGGCTCATATCATTCGTGAAATGGATCTCATCGATCTGACCCTCGCGAATCTCCGTGTCGTGGAGTTTTCCCAGAATGTCGAAAACACTCTCACCGGCTGAATTAACCCCCGCCTTCGAAAAGTAGCCCTGGAGCCGGTCGCGAAGTTCGAGTTCTCCCTGGGGAATCGGTACCCACGCGTAGGCATCCGTTTCTTTCTGCGCAAGGATTACGTATCCAACGAGATCGGAGAGGAGCGCGTCCATTCCCCAGAGTTCCATCGGCCGTCCGTCAGGTCCATTCACTTTCGCCTTACGCGACTTTGAATTCAGGTATCCTAAAATAATTGAATCCTGCTTAGCTTTCGAAACCTCGCGAAACTCGTCGATCGACTGGGCGGGAGAGAACGATTCCGGCGACTGGTAGCGAACTTCGTGATGGAACCTTTCGGTCGCTGATCTCGCGAGATCCCGGAAGTAGTTCGAGAAGCTCTGCCGGCGCGGTTTTACGGCCGGGGGCGGTGGGAACTGCATCGCGAAGATCGGGACGGTTAACTGCGGTACGAGATTTCCATTCGTCCCGAGTGCCTGCCGGATCTTTACTAACCGCTGTACCGCCTTTACGTTTTCGTCACCCAACTTCTGACAGCTGCGGTAGCTCGTAAGGGGCGCGGCAACGGCGGAACCCGTCATCGACGAGACGACCGCTAGCGCTACGAACGATTGAAATAGATGTGGCTTCATTTCTTTTTCCCCATTCCCTTTTCGGAATCGAGCTTCACATCGCCGCCGAAAATCCAGGTCATGAAGTTATCGGGAGCGTTTGAGATCCAACTCCGTTTAAACCAGCCTCGACCATCGTACTCCTTCGGGGCCCGAAACGGGACCTTAAGGGGCTTCGAAAAATACCGATCCTCACCAATACCCATGCCGAGGGCACGCCAGAACTTTTTACAGCGCCAACTTTGCTTCGGATTATCGTCGCAAGACTGTTTATAGAAAGGTACGTGCGGTTGGTAAACCGAAACTTCGAGCGTGTAGGCGCGATTCGGCTTCATGTGTTTACTGTCGAAGATCCCTCGGAAAGTTTTTGGGTCTGAATTTCCACCGTCCGCCGTAAGCGGGATCGCCCAGAGATCCGAAAATTTTACTTCTTCATTCGTCGCGAGGAAATTCATGGTCGGTGAAATGGCATCGATTTCAGCGACCTTTTCCGCACCACGGAACGTATCCCACCAGTATTTTACCTGGCGATAAAGCTTTACGCGTACTTTCGTACTTTTCCAGTACCCGTCGGTCTTCTTTCCGATCTTTTGGAACTCGGCTCGGTCCTTCGCGTTCGCGCCTTTCCCTACCGCAACCTTCGTCGCTTCTCGCTCGGCATTCCGGCGAGACTGCTCTGCCATTAGAGAAATAATCCCCGCCGACGTATCGTCGAGTTGGACCTTAATCGGTACGGCCTTATCGACGGTCTTACCCGAACGGCGGTCGTTCGCAGATTTCCATACGATCGGCTCGATGGCGTTCCCTTCCCAGTCCACCGGGAAACGAAATGCATTCGGAGACGCCTTCCCGGCGTCACGTTCAATCGTACGCACGGTTAGGTCGAACGAATAGTTTGAGTTTTGTCGACAGGTAGCGCCCACGGCGGTACCCGTGATCCGCGAGGTATCGTATTTATTCCAAGCGTCTCCAATCTCGACGCTTGGACTCAGTCGCGTAGACCGTCGGGAGGTATTATAAACCTGAACCACTTCCGTCTCTCCCGGCAGGAGATCGTATTTATTCGGAATGACGTCCATAAAATTGGGCGAGTTAATGTTCCACTCGGCCGTCGAAGGGCGCTCGTACCGCGCACTGAACTTCATGGATTCGTTACTGCAGAACTGACTCGCGCCATGGGTTACGTCCGTCCAGCACGTATTCGGTTCGTCATTACAGACTTTCTCTTTTACCTTCTTCGATCCCGTTTGCTTTCCGTCCGTGTCGTAAGTCGGTACGTCGTGCTCGACGTTTTCGCAGACCTGGTGCGTACCGCAGGGAACAGACTGCGTCACGCGCTCACACTCTTCGTAATCCCACTCTTCGACCGTCTCGTACGGAATCGTTCCCGACCACTCGATGGCCGGAAGCTTCCGCTTTAAATCGTAAGCGGCTTGCTTCTGGTTCGCGGAAATCAGACCCGACCACTCTTCGTGGGAAACTTGGGTCTGCGGAAATCGAACGTAATTATCCACGTTCGAAGTACACACGAGTTCGTGATTCTTTTTATTTCGGACCTGATCGTACGGGAGCGTTCGCCCCGCGCATAAACTTCGAACGTCGCCCCGCGAGCGCTCCTGGCAATAATTCTTTTCGTCGTAAGATGCCCGAGCGGGCCCGGCCGCGCAAAGGAGCGCGACCAGACCCACCAGGAAAGAGTTCTTACAGGTCATCGTTCCGAGCTCCGACTTCCTTGAAGATTGCGTCGGCCATCTGGAGCGCCTCGAGCTGTTTCTCGATATCGCGAGCGTCAGAGATATCTGCGAGTTTGCTGGAGAAGAGAAGGTCCGCGACGTTTTTCAGTCCGATAATCGAATCGACGTCCATCCGCGTTTGCTGCGCAGAACCCGTCTTTTCGGTGGTTTTCGGGAAGTACATCATTCGTGCCGCAGCCCAATCTCCGCCATCCTTCGTGTTATACCGTTTTTTATATCCATCGAGGACTCCGTTCCATCCCGCCGAGGTCGAGAGCATGACTTCTTCGGCCACGTCCTGAAGGAGGAAAGGAAGGAGAACGGTCTTGATCGCGACCGTGTTTGACTGGCCCTTTAACATGCTCACGATTCCCGAAACGCGGGAAAAGAAGGTGCGACCGGGCTTAAAGAGGGCGCGGGCACTCCGGTAGTTCAGACCTTCGAGGGCATTAAAGAGATTATTTTGATCCGTCGTAAGCTCATCGATGGATCGGGCAATTCCCGCGTCGAGAACGAGCGTACTGAGCATTTTATCCGCGTTTCCAGCGTACATCGTATAGTTCACTTTGATCGCGCCGAGAGGAATTCCGTACTTCGCGCGGAGACCCGAGCGAACATAGAAAAGCTCTTCGATATTTTTAATCGCTTGTTTACGACCGGAATCGTTTTCATCGGTTCGGTACCGGTTCCGTTCACCGAACTGGGTGATCACGTTGCGAAGCATTTTTAGCATCGCTGGATGCATCGTCTGGGCAATTCCGGTGTTCACCGTATTCATCGCGGCCCGGAGACGACCCACTTTTAGTTGAAGCTCTTGAATGTCTCTCGCGCTAAAGAGTTTCTGCTTTTTTAATTCCGTAAGGTCCGAAAGCCCGTGCTGCATAAACGGTGCACCCGACGGAAGTAAGATGCCGAAATCCATTCGGTCGATGGCCGATTTTAAATTCGAGACCTGACCGGAATAATAAGTTTTAAATTGCTCGAAATTTACGTTCTTGAGATTTCCCGCAAGCTGATCCACTGCCGCCGTCGCCAGATTCGGTTCGTACCTTACGGCCGATAGCATTTGCGGGAGGGCGTCGATCGTTGCGACATCGTTGGCGAAGAGGGAAAGATTCCGATCAAAGTCGAGCTGGAGCTGCATGACATCCCGAACGGTCAGCTTCCCCGAGGAACTCGCGGGATTTGCGCTACTGTTCACAGATTTCTGGGATAGTCCGCCGTTTCCATAAACGAGCGTCGTCATCGCGACGTACTTTTCGTTTAGGCTCTTAATGGCATTTTCGATGATTGCACGGTCTTCGCCACGAACTTTTTCGAATTGCTTTAAGACGTAGTCCGCGACTTTCGTCTGGTCGAGGGCATTAAAGTTATAACTGCCGGGTGCGATCTGGATCGGATAACCCTGCATGAAGAACGGCGCTACCGGATCCTTCGAGGCAATCTCGCGGAACGCGCGGGTAGAATTTGATCCGTACTCGAGGCTCGAGCAGGACACGGAGGTCGCTAGAATGGCAGCAAGGACGATTGAAGTTCGGTAGAGTTTCATTTGGGTTCCCCTTAAAATTTTTTGCGTAAAAAAAGCACGTGCCGCCTTCGACACTGAAATTGTGAAATTGTTCCTTAAGGACCTTTCGGAACGAGAACGGAAAAAAGTAAGCGTTCCGGAAGCTCACCGCGAATTTAGGGGACCCTGGGCGAATCGGGTTATCCGTTTAAATCTGACGCTGGATGAGGACGAGTAAAATCTGTAACAGTTTCAGTCCCCTGGAAAAATGAATGGGATGAGTGCGCCGAAACCCGCTTTCCCTCCCGACGGGAAATAAGGAAATTACTCACCGCATTACTTCGAGAAGACCGAGTCGACGGCGGCAAGAAATTCACGCTGAAATCGCGTACGAGAGAAGTCAGCGGCCCGGCGGCGACATGCGGCCTCCGAAATTTTAACTTCGCCGCGCTCGAGGCGAAGGATAGCGGCCGATAGACTTTCGACCGTCTGCTCGGAAAAAAAAAGTCCGGTATCCGGGGTGACGGTTTCCTTCACCCCACCGGCATCGATCCCGACGACCGGTGCGCCGGAGGCCATCGCTTCGAGTGGGGTAATCCCGAAATCTTCGATTCCTGGAAAAACCATCGCGCGACACTCGGAGTAGAGTTTCTCGACTTGGGAGTTCGTCGGATCGGCAATGAGATCTATCCGTGTATCCTTCACGAGGCCCCTAATCCGCTCGAGATCCTGCCCTCCCCCGGCCACGACGAGCGGGAGCTGGAGTTTACGGAAAGCTTCGATCGCGAGATCGACCCGCTTATAGGGAGCGAATGCCCCGAAAACGAGGTAAAAATCTTTCGCGGTACGGGGCTTTCCGAACCGCGAGAGTTCCACAAAAGGGTGAACGACCCGGGAATCCCGTCCCCAAAATTCAAGAATCCGGTTCGAGATAAATTTCGAGTTCGAAAGAATAAGATCGATATTTTCTTTCGAGCTCGTGCGCCGATCCCACTTCTGGAGGCGACTCCGGAGGGTATTCGCAGCGATTCGAACCGGCAATGATGCGCGCCCCGAACCAAAATAATCTTCGAACCGGTCCCAAATATAGCGCATCGGCGAATGGACGTAGGAAACGTGTACCGCACTTTGGGGTTTCCGGATTCCCTTCGCTACGCAGTGGGAAGACGAAATGATGAGATCGAAACCCCGGAGATCGAAGGCCTCTATCGCCTTCGGCATCATCGGAAGGAAATACCGATAGTTCGTCACCCCACCCGGGAGATTCTGGATGCGCGAGGTATGGATCCGATGCGACAGAATGGACTTAGAAATCTTTTCCCGCTCACAGATGAGCGTAAAGATTTCCGCCTGCGGATAAAGCTCGAGAATGGCTTCGAGGACCGCCTCGCCCCCGCGCATGCCGTTCAACCAATCGTGAATAATCGCTACGCGAATTTCTCGAGCCATTAGGGAGTCCGTTTCGATACGAACGTCCGGAAATAGTCCACGGTACGGGATAATCCCTCACGCAGGTCTACCTTCGGTTCCCAACCGAGTTCCGTGCGGGCCCGCGTAATATCGGGACATCGGCGACGGGGATCATCTTCGCGAGCAGGAAGTTTCTTAATCGGAACGCTCGACTGCGTAAGCACTTTTACTTCTTCCGCGAATTCTAGGATCGTCCTCTCCACCGGATTTCCGATATTCGTCGGCACCGTAAGGGATGAACAAAAATAGCGGAATATCCCGTCGACCAGATCATCTACGTAACAAAATGAGCGCGTTTGCTTCCCTTCACCGTGAATCGTGAGAGGATTTCCGTTCAAGGCTTGCATGCAGAGCTCCGGAACGACACGACCATCGTCTGGACGCATCCGCGGCCCGTAGGTATTAAAAATTCGGACGATCCCGCCATTTAACGGGCCGTAATCGGCCTTCCCATTCCATTTTCCGACTCCGCGAATGGCCGTAGAAACGACGGCCTCACCGAATCGTTTCGTTTCGTCGTAACAGGCGCGGGGCCCGATCGTATTCACATTTCCGAAATAGTCTTCCCGCTGGGGATGAACCAGCGGATCGCCGTAGATTTCCGAAGTCGAAGCAATCACGAACCGTGCTTTATACTTCAGCGCGAGATCGACGGTATTAAAAGTGCCGTAGGAGTCGACCGCTAAAATCTCAAATGGAATTTTATCGAAGTCGACGGGACTAGCCGGACACGCGAAGTGAAATACTCCCGCAAGTCCGTGCGGTTTTAAAAACTCGATCCGCTCTTCGGGAATACTTTTCGAAACGTCCCATTCGAGGAGACGGAATTTCGGGTTCTTTAAGGCGGTTTCGACGTTCTTTCGACTGCCCGTTACGAAGTTATCGACGGCGGTTACGTGGAATCCTTCCGCCAGGAGTCGATCCGAGAGGTGCGATCCGATAAATCCGGCGCCGCCAGTGATGAGAACGTGTTTTCCAGAAGTCATGATGAAAGTCCTAACACACGCCGATAAACCCGGTCTATCGACCGTCCGAGGTTAAAGGGAGAATACCGTTCGGCGATTTTCACCTGCGTCGGGCGGGATACCGCACGTCCGCTCCCCGAATTTTTCAGGGCCGTACACCACGAATCCTCCGATAGCGGCGGGACCCACCGCACTTCCGTAGGCCCTAAATCGCGGAGCGCTTCCCGGTGCGCCGGAATATCACTCACGATGAGCGGCGCGCCGATTACGGCAGCTTCGACGGGAGGAAGTCCGAATCCTTCGTAGACCGACGGGAACACGAGGGCGCGAGCGCCGCGAAGGAGCGAATGAGAATCCGCGTCGCTTAAACCCGCGAGCGATACGATCCCCGGTTCTCCCTCGAAACGTTTAACGGTGAGTACGAGTTTAAAACCCCGCGCGTCGTCCGAGCTCTCGCGGAATGTGGAAAAAGCACGGACGAGTGTCGAAACATTTTTATGAGGTTTTTCGTTCGATAAGCAGAGGAAGTAGCGATCTCTCGATAGCCCAAATCGTTCGAGAGTAGGTTCGATCGCCCCCCCTTCCTTTAAAAACTGCGGATCGACGGCATTATAAATGACTTCGGGATGAATTTTCGCGTCCCACCGTTCAATTTCTATTTTCGAGAACTCCGAAACCGTGAGCACGGCTTTCGCCCGCTGGGCAAAACTCTTCAAAAGAGTTTCGTAATACATCCGCTCCATCTGACCGCCGTACGTCAGGTGATTTAAGTCGTGGATCGTGACGATCCAAGGGCACGGCGCCGTCGGTAGACTCGAGAAACTCGGCGAATGATAAAGCTTTGCTTTTGCCTTCCAGAGCTCAATCGGAATCGAAAGCATTTCTTTCGGATCGAGAAACGGCGTTCGCATTTCCTTCGTCTCAAACCCCGAGAAATACGCACTCATCCCGGGCGCACAAAGAAAGAGAGGTTCGTAGTCAAGCCTCGGGAGATCGGCGAGGCCCTTCGCGATCATGCGAACATACCGAGAAATTCCGTGGGAAACTTCGCCTACCATTCGACCATCGATAACGACCCGGGGGCCAGTACTCCGTCCCTTCACGGGGACTCCGTCGAGTTCTTTACGGCGAAGGGGGCGATGGTAAGCATTAGGATCGTCGCCATCGACCACATCATCGAATGGAGTACTTTCGATTCCCAGAGATTCACCTGCGTGAGTCCGTTTAGGTGGAATACGATCCACGCCGCGAAAAACCCCGCTCCCACCCGAAGCGCTTGGCGAAGGGTTACGTACGTCCAAAAGAAATAGGCTGCCACACCAATGAGTCCGAGCCCGCCGAGGAATTCAAAAAAGTTACTGTGGGCGTGACCGACGAAAGGCGAAACAATTTCGGGGTGATTCTGTTTATACCAGGCCCCGGCCATCGGCAGATTATGGTGCCACCCGATTCCCGTGAGCGGCCGCATTTTAAAGAACTCAGTATTAATCCGCCAGAGATCGAGGCGGTCCTGGATTCCCATCCCGCTCATCGCGCGGTCGCGCACCGCTGGAACCTGGGTAAGCGCGCCGATACCGAGAACTCCGAGAATCGCCGCGACGATCGCGGCCCGTTTCGGTAAGCGGAGTAGCGCGAAGACAAATAATCCGATCGGTAGCGAGATCCAAACTTGGCGAGCAAAGGTCCCGAAAATCGCCGCGAGTCCGACGATGGCGATCGGAATCGCCCACCGGCGGGGAATCCATCGTTCGTCCAGAATTTCGGAGAGGGCGATAAAAAAGGGGAAGATCATGATCGACGCGAAAGAGAGGTGAAAACCTGGGAAAACCGTGACGTGGAAATGGTTCGTCCCGGGAATCGGCTGGGGAGTCGGCCACCCGTAAAAATACTGGAAACATCCGATAACGCTCACGACGCCCGCCGCGCCGATGAAAATCCGGAAAAGAGTCGTCTTCGATTTCTCCGAAAGTGCGAGCAGACACGGAACCGTGACGAGCGGCCAGTAGAAATACCAAGCCTTCCACATATCGGAGAGAAACTTTACCTTCGGGGTTTCCCCCGCGAGTTCGACCGGCGTGGCCCACGCGAAAAAGAGAGAAATGAAACACGCGGCCGTCAGAAAGTTCGTCGCGAGGAGGTACCGGCGGAGCACCGGGTGCTTAATCTGATCCCGGAGATAGCGCAGAAACGGGAGGGGACCTCCGAACGCGTAGAATGCGAAGGCGAGGAGAATACCAATGCCGATACTCATCGTGGCTTGGGAACCGAGGATCAAGAGTGCGTAGAGCGAGAGGCCTGCGAGGAGAGCCCTTTCCGAGCGAAGCGGCATACCCGTAACAGATCACATGTCTCGCAGATTTCCACTCGAAAGCGGCGCTGGCAAAGGTCTAAAATTCCAAGCCTCGAGAGCGCAAAATCATATTTAACGGGGTCTTCGGAATCGCATTCCCGGAGGCGATCGGTGATTTCTCGGGCGGCTTTCCAATTCAGACTTTTTCTCCGCGTGAGCTCGATATATTGGCTAATCCGTCCCGTATGCGTATCGAGCGGCATCACGAGTTGGTCGGGGCGAATTCCCTTCGAGTTTGACACGAGTGGGCTGCCCTCCGCCCAGAGTCCGAGATCGATTTTATCCTTCCGAACCATCCACCGGAGGAGCATGCACCACCGTTTACACGTACTGCCCGAAGCGGGAGGGGTCACGAGATACCCGAACGATTTTTCGACCGCGTCCCCCTCGCGAGCACACTGATTTTTCCATTCCGCCCAGTCGATGAACACCCGGGAGAGCGCGAGCCCGAAATCCTCGTCTTCGGGGGATAGATAAGCGCAGACGTGGGCGCCCACCGAACCGTATTTCGTCCAGCTCCGCTCGATCAGCCGAGAAAATAAGTAAAAATCCGCCCCGACATTAAAGCGGTGGACGAAGGATCGGGTCGCCGCCTTCCAGGCCTCGCGCCCGGGGCCGTGGGCAAGACCCCGAATCATCGCCGAAGGAGTCAATCCGAGTTTTTCGATTCGCTCGAGGAGGCCCGCTACGGATTTTCGAATTTGCGTTACATTCCCGTAGGCGAGTACGGCCGAGAATAATGCGACCGCTTCCTGATCCCACGGATCGGAAAAACGGTGGACGAATTCGAGCGGATCCGAGGAGAGGAATTCCGGGCGATGGTACTTTTCAAATAGCGGATCGAGAAAGATTCCGAGCGGGAGCTTTACGCTCTGCATCTTCTTGTCTTTCCCGCCATTTAACGCTATCGAATTTCTCAATGCCAGGCCTCCGGTTCTTCCTTTTTCTAGCATGGACTTTCGTATCCATGAACGTGGCCATGGCGGCATCTGCCAACCCCTCCCCCGCCGCTCCCAGCGCACCGATGGCGCCTCCGACCGCGTTAGCCCGGAAGGTTCCGGAGAACCCGTTTCGGTGCGATCGCCTCGTGACTTACCGCGGACGAACCCTCCCGTGCGACTCGGCCCTCCGCCGGGATGGCGAGAGCCTCCGCAGTATCTTTGAATCGACCCCGACGGCGCTGGAAGAACTCGATGCCTACCAAGCCGGGCGAAATTCGATTAAATTTGCTGCCTATACCGGATCGGCTGGACTCGTCCTCGCACTCACCAGCGGTCTCCTCACAAATCTGTTTATCGACGAAAGCCGGGCGACCGCGCGAAAGGACGTTTCGAAAGTCCTGCAGCTCGGCGGAATCGGAATCGCCGTCGGAGGCGTGATCTTCGGATATTCGCACTTACGATCGAACGAAGCCCATTTGCAACAAGCCATTATCAGTTATAACGCTGCTCATCCCGACCGACCCGTCGAGATCCTGTTTAAAACGGAGTTTTGAAAGATGCCTAAACGCCTCGATATAAAAAAGATCCTCGTCATCGGTAGCGGACCGATCGTCATCGGCCAAGCCTGTGAATTCGATTATTCCGGCACCCAAGCGCTGAAGGCTTTAAAGGAAGAAGGTTACGAAGTTATTCTCGTAAATTCGAATCCGGCGACGATTATGACGGATCCGGAACTGTCCGACCGAGTTTACGTCGAGCCGCTCACTCCCGACTTCCTCGAACGCATCATCGAAAAAGAACGGCCCGATGCACTCCTCCCGACGATGGGCGGACAGACGGCACTGAACCTTACGATGGCGCTGCATAAAGCGGGCGTCCTAAAAAAATACGGCGTCGAACTCCTCGGAGCAACGCCCGAAGCGATTCATAAGGCGGAAGACCGCGAAACTTTTAAATCGATCATGACCGCGATCGGTGTCGATAGCGCGAAGTCGATCGTCGCCCGATCGTTAGAGGACGGAAAAAAAATCGTGAAGGAACTCGGGCTCCCGCTCATCCTTCGTCCGTCGTTCACCCTCGGTGGCGAGGGTGGCGGGACGGCCGATACGGAAGAAGAGTTTCTCACGAAACTCGAGCGAGCCCTTTTTCTCTCGCCCACGAAGGATTGCCTGATCGAAGAGTCTCTCCTCGGGTGGAAAGAATTCGAACTCGAAGTCGTGCGGGATAAACGGGATAATGTGATCATCGTTTGCTCGATCGAAAACTTTGATCCGATGGGGGTCCATACCGGGGATTCAATCACGGTCGCTCCCGCACAGACTCTTACGGACCGCGAGTACCAAAACCTCCGCGACCAGTCGGTAAAGATTATCCGCGCGATTGGCGTCGAAACCG
>JANXTV010000235.1 GCA_025352185.1 Oligoflexia bacterium | reverse complement strand
AGCAGGGTACGCGACTCTTTCGGTCCGTCGAGTTCTTCGCCGTTTTCGATGCACCGACCGGTAATCAGAATTTTTCCGTACGCCCCCGGCTTATAGGGAATGAAATCCTTAAAGTCCGGAGGAATATCGAGCTGCGGTTTTACGTCCGTGGCTCGCGCCGACGTCGAGAATGAACCGAGGGCTAGCGCGAGCGAGAGGAAAACGAAGTCTCGTTTCACTCGACGCCGACTTTAGTCATCTTGTCGCCGATTTCAATTTTCTGCACGACTTCGATTCCTTCGCTCACCTGACCGAAAACCGTGTAACTTCCGTCGAGCTGCGGGATCGGACCGAGTGCAATATAGAACTGGGAGTCAGCGGAGTTCGGGTCTTGCGCCCGAGCCATCGCGACCGTTCCGAGCACGTGCTTACGCGAATTAAACTCCGCGTTTAATTTTTTACCACTTCCGCCGGTGCCATTTCCGTTCGGATCGCCGCCCTGGATGACGAATCCCGGTTCGACGCGGTGAAAATTCAGTCCGTTATAGAAACCGGATTTAATGAGTTCCACGATTCGCGCGGTCGTGGCGGGTGCGTCTTTCGTATAGAAACGAAATTTAATTTTACCCTTCGGAGTTTCGATCGTCGCGACGGCTTTCGAAAGGCCGGCGTCGTCGACGGAAAGATCCGGCGCGCCCGCAGTCGTCGCGGGGGCCGCTTCGGTCGCTACGGGAGTGGTCGGTGCGACGGCAGCAATGTCTTTCGCGTCGTAAGGCGCGGTCGCCGCGTCGTTCGATGGTTTCTTCATGAGATAAACACTGGCTCCGAGCCCGATCACGACGATGGCGCCGATTCCGTAGAGGAGTCCGCGAGGGGCAGGGTTCTTAGGTTCGGGGGATGAATTTTCAGCCATGGTGGGTGCTTCCTTTATTTAAAAGTGGATATCCTCTAGTATTGAATCGAGTTTATCCATGGCACAAGACGAAACCGATGTAAGAATGGCGTTCTTTGATCACCTCGAGGAGCTTCGCAAGCGAGCGATGCGCATGGCGTACGCGTTCGTCGCGGGATTTGTCGGTGCGTACTTCCTTTCGAATCCGGTCATGGAGTGGCTACGGGCGCCGCTTTTCCTCGTTTTACCGCTCGATAAGCAGCACCTCTATTTTACGAGTCTGTTTGAAAATTTCATGACCCATTTAAAGATCGCGGGATACATGACCGTCTTCGGTCTTTCCCCGTACTTTTTCTGGGAACTTTGGAATTTCATTTCGCCCGGCCTGAAGCACCGTGAAAAAAAGCTCGTCGTGCCGTTTGTAACTGCAGCCACCCTATTCTTTATCGGGGGCGGACTTTTCGCCTACTACGTCCTTTTTCCCGTCGGTTTTAAATTTTTCGTGACCTACGGGATGCCTTCCGATGTGCCGATGCTCACGATCGATGCCTATTATTCGACGGCCCTGAAGCTGATGCTCCTTTTCGGGCTCGCGTTTGAGATGCCGGTCATCATTAGTCTGCTCGGCGCCCTCGGGGTCGTCGACGCACCGACCCTGCGGAAGCACCGCCGGAATGCGATTATGGGAATCGGTCTGGCGGCGGCCATTTTTGCTCCCCCGGACGCCATTTCGATGCTGATTCTGATGGCCCCCCTCGTAATCCTCTTCGAAGCCTCGATTCTCGTCGTCGCCTGGTTCGGAGCGAAACGGATTAAATCGGCCGCTGAAATGGCAGAGGCCGCGGCGAACCCCGAAAAGGGCATCGTCGGCAAGTCCGATTACGACAAGTAGCGTCATAGATTTTGCCCGGGAAGCCCTGGAATCACCGTGGTTATCCATTGATCGGGTTCGGCCGCTCTGTTACATCCGTCCGACGCATATAAATGAAGTTTTTTCATCGCGTACCTTGCTCACCCTCTCGAGGAGGATGGGCTCCGAATTATTGGAACCTTAAGGAGATCGACGTTAATGGCTACGAAATCTGTCCCCGGAAAAATTGCTGGATTTGAAACGACTTTTTTAACTCGTCCAGAAATGAACGAAGACCAGCTGAAGGCGCTCCAAGACCGTCTGATCGGGCTTGTCGCCGACTATAAAGGCGAACTCATCCTTCAAGAAGATTGGGGCACGAAGCGCCTCGCTTATAAAATCGAAAAAGAAACTCGCGCTCGTTACACCTACCTCGTTTACACGGGCGAAGGAAACGTAGTCGCTGAGATCGAACGTAACCTCCGCATTAACGACTTTGTCATGCGCTTCCTTTCCGTAAATATTTCGAAGGAATTCGATAAAGACGCGTTCATGAAACGCCGGGAAGAAATTAAGGCCCAAGCGAAGAAGCGTGAAGAAGAGCGTGAAGCTCGCCGTGAAGAGCGTGAAGCTCGCCGCCGTTCGTTCGAAGACGAGTCCAGTGACATGGGCGCCGACGCTGGAGAGTAATCTCCCGCTCGCGATTTAAGCCATCCATGCAAAACGAGTCAGGTACCAGTGAAGGAACCACTCCCGCTGAGATGCCCGGTGCATCTTCGTCGGCGAATTCCGCACAGCCGGGGAAGTTAAAGTCTCGTTCGCAGGCTGGATTCTTAAAGGTTCTGAAATTTTGGAACCGAATCGCGCCGTTTTTTGTCAGCGCTGCACTTTTTCTCAGTGGGTTCTTTGCAATTTTTTCGCCTCTCCCATTTCTCATTTTGGGCGTGACGGGAAATCCCCGTTGGGTCTGGGCCGCACTCGCGACGAATTCCGCACTCGTTTATCTCTCGAGTGGTTCGACCGTTTTCCAGTTTTACCTTTTATCGGTGGGAACGATCGGATTGGTGATGCCATTCCTCATCTTCCGCCGTTTCAAGCCCGAAGCCGTGGTGGCTCGGACTTGGATCGTGCAGTGGTGCCTGGTGGCGATGCTCATCGGCGTCTATGCGATTCTCCGAGGGGTGACGCCTTGGGAAGAATTAAAGCGGATTTTCGCGAGTTTTTTCGACTTACTGATGGTGAGTCTGCCCCCGGAATCTCGCGAACAGCTGATTCAGAGTTTCGGTGGCGGGAAAGTCGGAGTCGAGGAGTGGCGTAAAGCAACGCTAACGAGTCTGCCGGGGAATATCGGAATCCTCTGCCTCCTGCTCGCCTGGTTTAACCTCCGGGTGCTCTTTAATTTGAATCCGAATCGGTTTTTATCTCGCGTGGGGCTCGACCGGCGGACGTTAAATCGGTGGAAAAGCGCGGACTGGCTCATTTGGCCGACCCTCGGGTCCTGGGCCGTGGTTCTTTTTACCGAAGGCACGCCGTCTGACGTCGCGTTAAATATCTTCAAAGTATTCATGGCGGCTTACGGAATCCAAGGGTTCGCCGTGTTAGGATCTCTCTTCGACGCCTATAAGGTTCGGGGATTGTTTCGCATTCTTCTCTATTCACTCGTGCTCATCGTGATTCCACCGCTCCTTTTAAGCGTTGGGTTCTTCGATCAGTGGTTTGACTTTCGTACTAAGTTCAGGCAAACGTAAGAAACTATTCAGTTTTAAGGAGTTACTCATGCTCGTGATCCTACGTGAAAACGTTGAAAATTTAGGTCGTATCGGTGATCTCGTTAACGTGACGAATGGCTTTGCCCGGAATTATTTAATTCCGCGAAAGCTCGTGATGGTGGCGGATCCAGCTAACGTAAAAATGATCGAGAACCAGAAAAAAGTTCTCGAGAAAAAGCGCCTCGCCGCTCGCGCCGTTTCCCAGGAACTCGCGAAAAAGATTTCGGATCAGTCGGTAACGATTGCTCGTAAAGTCGGCGAAAACGATAAGCTCTTCGGTTCGGTCACGCAGTCGGATATCGCCGATGCGCTGAAGAAGACCGGACTCTCCGTCGAAAAGCGCATGATCACTCTCGATAACCCGATTAAAGCTCTCGGCGTTCACACGGTCACCGTGAAGTTCGACCAAGACGTTTCGTCGACGGTTAAAGTTTGGGTCGTAAAAGAAGAGTAATTTCTTCCCTCGCGCCTCTGCTCTTTTTGGTAAAATCGAAGTATTCTCTTTCTGAAACCCGGGCGCGTAATTTTGTTTCGCGACCGGGTTTTTTCTTAAGTCTCGATGGAGAAGTGAATGAACGGCCGCTTTGATGATCGCATGGGTGATTCTGGAAATGCTCCTCCGGCGAGTGCCCAGCAAGGTGGCCGGGGCTCCCGAGTTCCTCCCCATAGCGTAGAGGCCGAACGTTCCGTACTGGGCGCGATCCTTCTGAATAACGAAGCGATTCACCGGGTCGTCGACGTTGGAATCGAACCGCGCGATTTTTACTTCGATAATCACGGAAAAATTTTCGACGTCCTCTATTCTCTTTCGTCGCGGAGTCAGGCGCTCGATCTCATCACCCTTTCGGCGGCACTTCGTGACCGGGGTTGGTACGAGCAGATCGGTGGCCAGGCCACGCTCACGGGCCTCGTTGAAGATACGTTCGCAATCGGTAACGTCATTTACTACGCGAAGATCGTCCGGGAAAAGGCGCTCCTTCGTCGCATGATCGAAATCGCGGGCGAGATTACGCGCGATGCTTTTGAAGGCGTCGATGATGTCGAGGCGTTCCTCGATGATTCCGAGAAAAAAGTTTTTAGCGTGAGCGATGTCCAAGCGAATAAAGGCTTCGCGCCGATGCGCGATATCCTCGTTCCGTACATGCACGCGATCGAGGAAGCCGCTTCCCGTGGTACCGCGGTAACGGGGCTCGCTACCGGATTCACTGAATTCGATAAGCTCACCGCCGGACTCCATCCGGGGCAGCTCATTATCGTCGGCGGTCGCCCGGCGATGGGTAAAACTTCGCTCGTCGTTTCCGCGGCCCAGAATGCGGCGATGCAGTCGGGCGCCGTCGTAATGATCTTTTCGCTCGAAATGTCGAAGGAAGAACTGGTGATGAGGATGCTCTCCTCCCAGTCGCGGATTGATTCGAAACGCCTGCGACTCGGACGACTGGTCGACCGAGATTGGCCACGCCTCGCGCAGTCGGCGGACCAACTTTCGAAAGCGAAGATCTACATCGATGATTCGGGCGCCTTAACCGTGATGGATATGCGGGCTCGGTGTCGCCGGCTGCTCGCGCAAGAAAAGAAACTCGATCTGATCGTCGTCGATTACCTCCAGCTGATGCAGGGGTCGAAGGGAAGTCGCGGGGACAGTAACCGCGAGAAAGAAATTTCCGAGATTTCCCGAAATCTTAAATCGCTCGCGAAGGAACTCCGCGTCCCGATCGTCGGACTCTCGCAGCTATCGCGTGCGCTCGAAGGACGACCGGATAAACGCCCGATGCTTTCCGATCTCCGAGAATCGGGAGCAATCGAACAAGACGCCGACTTAGTGGGATTCGTTTACCGTGACGAATATTATAATAAAGATTCCGAAGACCGGGGCATCGCGGAATTCATCATCGCGAAACACCGGGCCGGCGAAACCGGAACCGTCCGTCTCGCCTTTATGGGCGAGTACACGCTCTTCGCGAACCTCGCGGCCGATGCGCCACGAACTCCCGTGCCGGGTGGACCTGGCGGCGGCGGCGGCGGAATCCGGGCTCGCGACGATATTTCGCTCTAATTTTCTGGGCGCGACCCTAAATTAACTAATAAAATCATAGAGTTTAAGAGTTAATTCCCTTTAAATTTTACTGGGTTTTGAACTTAACGCACTGTATAACCAGTCGTTCCTAAACGCCCGTTGGTCCGATGAAACGCCTATGAATCGATGGCCCGTTCTCCGCATCGCCGCACTCCTCGCCGTCACCGGGCTTTCCGGATGTTCGGTCGACATGTTTTCGAAGGATCGCCATGACCCCGGGGTCGAGGGCCGCCAGAATTACCGAAAGGTCGCGCCGGAATGTTCCGGTCTCCGAATTGAGAAGTCGGAACTTGATTCCGCGACCTTCCGGTCTCTCATAAAATGCTTTAATGCGAACGGCTCCATTCCGGAAATCGCCGCCCTCGTGAACGAAGCGTCGGAAAAAACGCTCGCGCAGTCGGTCGATATTTTAAACACGGCCTTCCTTGGGGATCCAAAAATCCTCGCCGAATCGCGGGGAACGATCCGTTCCCTCGATGCGGAGAAAAAATGGGAACCCCTCGTGGCCGGATTCCGCTCGGCGCTCGAGGATCCCGAGCGGCTCCGTGCGCTGATTCGGTTACTCTCCGTGGGAACGAACGGCGAAGATAAATCGACAGTTCTCCCAAACCTCCTCCCCGAAACGATCGGGAGATTTTCGCCCACTGAAACGATGGCCGGATTCGAGCTTCTCGGGCGGCTTGCCCGGTCGAAGGCCTTCCGTTCCCTTCGAGAAAAAGTTTTAAATTCCCCACTCACTTCCGATGAACGATCCCGCCTCATCCTCATTCTCGCGAACTTTTTTAAGCGCGAGACGCCGTATCGTTCGGCAAAACTTCTCACCGACGACATGATCGGTGGTAGGTCGAGTTCCCTCTGGGGGTTTGCGTTCGGAAGTGAAGCGGGCGGCAACAGCGAAGTCCTCGACCGGAGTTCCCGGTTTTACACGCTACTGAGGGAATTCGGGGCGCACGAAGGCAGCGGCCTCCGGAAACTTTCGCTTTTCCATCAGGGATTTCATCACCCCGTTTCCTGTTGGGGGGGCGGAAAAGTTTTCGCCGAACCTTGGGACCACCTCGTGGATGAGATCGACATCCATTCCGCGGATGATCGACTCCTCCCATTTCTCACGCGATTTGCGACGATCACCGCGATGAGTATCGGGGAAATCTGTGAAATTCCCGTACATTTTAGACAGTATTATCCCGCGGTCACGGAACTCACGGTCGGTCGAGCCGGCGGAGAATACCTCGGGGTCCTCGCCCGTGTATTCTCGGAAAAGCTCGGACGTTCGGCGGGTTTCTTCGTCGGTGAATGGGGAGAATCCCTGGCCGATACGCTCGCGATTTTAAAGGACCGGGACTGGTTTCCCGATCTCGTCCTCCTTTTCGCCGAGTTAGATGGGCAGGATCGTGACCGCATTGCGGGTTGGGTCCAGGCCCTCCTCCGCGACGAAACGAACTGGAAGAAAAAGAGCGCAAGCTGGACCACCGAAGACGTCGGAGATTTTTTCCACGACTTCGGTCTCATCCTATCTTCGGAACCGGACCAACTCGTAACTTGGATCGATTCGGTCGAGGGCCTTTTTGAGTCGTCCCGTTCCCATCCGTGGTTCCAGGGTTGGAAGAAAATAGCCATCGGCTCGAACGAGATGGGTGTTTCGGCGCTCGTCTCGTTAAAAACGTTTCCCGCGGCTGCGCGCACACTCGGCGCAATGGCGGCGGACGGACGCCTCGCTTCCATCCTCGGAGATATTCTGGAACTCCTCGGCGGGGGTTCGGCCGTTTCTACGAATGGAGATCTCGCCGTCCGTGAAGTAACGGCCCGCCGTGAGCTCCGGCACGCGTATTCGGGATCCGACCTCCGGGAAATCGAAACGCCGGTGGTACTCGATGACTCACTCCGGGCGTGTACGGAACTCGATCTCGGTAAGAAACCCGCCGAACAATGGGAAACCTATTCGAAGTGTCTCGCCGGTGGGGGAGTCGATGCGAAGGCACTCGCCGGGCTTCGGGGTGCTCAGGATTCCCGTTCGATCGGAGGATCCGCGGAAACGTTCGTCGATTCGATCGTTCATTCATTCGTTACGCTCCCCTTCGGGTTAGAGGAAAAGCGCGCGCTCATCTCCGTGATTACGGGGAAAGCTGCAGGGATCCCGGCATTTTCCGCCGACGCCATCCACGCGCTTATCGAATCTGCCCAGAAATTTTCTTCTCCCACGATCGCGGTCCTCGGAAAACTCGAGTCGGCGATCGGCTCGGGAGTCGACGTATGGAACGGGTTTTTTAAGCGGATCGAGTCGGCCCTCGTGGATTCCCGGTTTACCCCGGCGATACGAGCCGTCCGCGCATTGGTTCCGCTCGACTCTGAATATTACCAGGTCCGAGTGGGTCCGGCGAAGTCTCCCGATTCGCGGGATCTCACACCCGCCATTCGCGAAGTCGAATGCTTAAACTCTTCACGAGAAATCGACGCGCGCGCCGCCGAGATTACGGACGAATTTCGGGAAGGAGTTCTTGGCTGGGAGCGCCCGGGGGGAAAACTTCCGCTCGCTTGGACGCCGGAAACGCTCCGTCCACGGCTTCGTGGGTTAGCGGACTCGCTTCGGTCGGTTACGCTACGTGGAAATCTCTACGCGTGGATTTCCTCCCTGGAACCGAAAGCCGCCGGGGCTTGGTTCTATTCCCGGGCACAGGACGCTCGCCTCGTCGCGGTGATGGACCCCGATGCGGAAGTTCCTCGCCTTCGGTGGATGACGACGCTCGACCGGCTTGAGTCGATTCTGGTGAATTCAAATTTTACCTACGCTTTACCTGGAAATTACGGACTAAAATTTATCGAAAAATTTTCGGAATCGTGGGGGGATGAACCCCGCGCGAAATGGCCACGTGAAATTCAAGTCCGGTTTCCCGGACGAAAGAAACCGCCGACGCTGCGGGAAACCTACGAGGAAGTTCGGGGATTTCTGAGGACCTTCGAGCGCCTGGGCGGAATGCCGAAAATTCCTTCATGCGTAGAAAGCGATCTCGTTCCGGAGGCGTGGGCGAGTGCTCCCGGATTTTTAATCGACTTCTCGGTGAAGACGAAGGCGTTTAACCTGAAGCAGACCCTTTCGGCGATCGAAGAAAACTTACCCGATAGCGGCAGTCCGAATGCGGGTGGAATGCGACTCCTCCGGGATCTTTTCTGGGCGGTAAATTCCTCGGCGCCGGTTTCGGACCGCAGTCCTTCGAAACCCGAAAAGAATCCCATCACCTTTCTCCAGAAGTTCGGCGAACTCGGCGGACTGCGTATTCTCAGTCGCGGGTTACAGGCGATAGAAACGCGGGGGGAGGTAGCCGCCCTCGAAGACGTGTTCGGCGGACTCGCGGGCATCGTGAGTGAACCGGCATTTGACCGAATTTTAGCGCGTATCGTGGCCTCTCCCGACAGTTTCGAATCGTGGGTCGCGGCGGCGTACGGCCCCTCGACTCGCGGAACGGGATCTCTTTTTAGTTTTACCCGAATGATGGGCACCGTAATGAGTGCGGTGGCGGTCGATCGATCTTTGCGAATCGGTCCGGCCCTCATTCGATTCATCGACTCGGAAATCGCGCCGGATCCATTTCCGGTCTCGCTCGCGGGGGATTTGATCCGGTTTTCCGGAGAGGCTTCGACTCGGGACGCTCCCGCTCTATTTACCTCTTCGCGCGCGACGAACGCGGCGGGAATTCAGGCCCTCGCGACTTTCCGTTCCTTTTTTGAATCCGCGGGTATCGATCTTTTACGCGCGGTTCCGATTCGTTTACTCGTAAAAGCCCTCGATCGCGACCCTCTGCTCCGTAAAGAAATTTTTAATCGTCTCGAGGAATTCCGGTCCCTTCGTCAAGCTAATGGCGAATCGATGCGGTCCTCTGACCGAGGTAGTGACAGTACGGATGTCGCCCTAGATTTAATTTTAAGTGAGAACCATCCCGAAGTTCGGCGGTTCATCGCCCTCTGGTGCGGGCAGTACGGGGGTCGGTATGCGTTCGAATTCGCGTCACATCCCAATGAGTCATCTTTAATCATAGACGGGATTTTAGGTTCGGCGACGAGTACTCAGTTTAAAGATTTTTTAGACGCACTCCTACGCCAGCTTCCGGATTGACGGTAAGGCCGGGAGAGCAGAAAATCTCCTTTATGGTCACGACCGATATCCAGTCTCTTACGGAAGAAATTAAGCTTAAAAGTAAGTTCGTCGATGAAGTGATGGCGGAAGCCTCCCAGGTCATCGTCGGACAACGCGTTCTCCTCGAACGTTTAGTGATGGCGCTCCTCTGCGACGGGCACGTACTCCTCGAAGGATTGCCGGGACTCGCTAAGACACTCACGATTAAAACCCTCGCGGATATTATCCACGCGACGTTTCAGCGGATC
>JANXTV010000222.1 GCA_025352185.1 Oligoflexia bacterium | reverse complement strand
CCTACTTCGACGAACTCCTTCAGTTCCAGCGGGCCGTTTCCCGAGCCACCGACGGAAATCAGATGGCTTACCAATTTCTGAAGTCACTCCGAGCCGAACTCCAGAACCAACCCGCGGAAGATAAAATTCTGACCGGAGCGGACCTGATCCAACTCGGCTTTTCACCCGGACCGCAGTTTTCGGATATCCTCCGGGTCGTAGACGATCTCCAGATGGAGCGGAAACTGACGACGAAGGTGTCCGCGCTCGAGTACGTTTTAAAGCATTTCGTTCGGTAAATCGGGGTCCCTTTTTTGTTTCGTCATTATCCTGGCGATTGGGTTCCGCTTCTCTTTTTCCACGGGTCACGGCTACAATAGGGGAGAGAGTGGAGCCTATGTCGAAATTACCGTCTACCTTAGTTCGTTTAGCCCTATTCGCCGTTTTCGGCATTTTAGGAAGTTTGCCCGCATCGGCCGACTACTGCGCGACGAATTTAGTGTCTCTTACGGAGTTAGTGCCGAATATTCCGGTTCCCCTGCGGAATTACCTCGCGAACGATCGGGTGAAGAACCGTCTTGTTGCCTACGAAGTCGATCCGGCGTTTAAGAAATTTTCGCAGTCGATCGATGATTGGATGATTCTCCCCAAGGGAGCGGGTTCCGGGGCAAAGGGTTCGGCCGTGCTCGAGCGCGAAAATAAATATGAAATTCGAGCCACGATTTCCTCGGCGAACGGCATCGCGGAAACGGGAAAAGTGAAGATCCTCTTCGAGATCGATAACGTAAAACGATTCTTCGTTCTAAATCGGCCGATGGGTCCGGCCGCGGACGTCGTGATGGACGTTCAGATGATGCAAATTTCGCTCATCCAGAAGCTTTTTAATTCGTTCGGGGAGAAAGACCTCTCCGCGCTTACGGTCGAATGGAAGCTCGGGAGAAACGCACCCAAAGAAATTACCGGCAGTTTAAAATCGCTCGGACTCCCTTTTTCGGATCGCAAGCTCTCGCGCTGTAATGGCCTCGTGAAAGTGCTCGTCGGTTTCGTCGGGGGGGCGGTCGGTGCGAACGTACTCGGAGCAGTTGCCTACGAACTGGATGATGCCGTGATGAATGGTGATAATCCGTACGGACTCGTGCCTTGGTTAGCGGCTCCTGGCGCGGTCGCCGGCGGATGGAGTATTCTCCGGCTTACCTGCGGACCTTCGAAGACCCGAGCCGGCGGGTTCGCCTATACTTTTCAGCGTGTCGTCGCTCCTTAAATTTTCTCCTCGACCGAGGATTGACTCAGCGCATCTTAAGCGGTACACCCCGGCTCACTTAACCAAAGCCTGAGGGGGTTTTCATGAAATGTTCTACGCTCGCCGTTCTTTCACTCGTCCTATCACTCGTCCTCGTTCCATTTGCCTCTGCGTACGACTGTAAAAATTACGCGGGAAAAGTAGCGGAGAACTCGCTGAAGGAAAAAGGTCAACGTGAAGACGATAAGCCGTCCGTTTCGGAAATTCACGTCCTCGATGCCTCCTACGAAGAGTCCGATAAGGACATCGGCATTTACGGCGTGGACGTTGGGGTGATGGAAGAGTGCATCGAAGGCGTCGTCGTCGAAACGAAAATTGTCCGTAAAGACGGACGCCCCAGCTGCAAGGTCGTTAAAATCTCCAGCTGGTACGACCGCGACTGCGGTTAATTAGATTTCGCTAAGGATAGAAAAGCCCGAACACCGTCTGGTGTTTGGGCTTTTTTTTGGGTTCAAGGCGGGAGTTTTTAGGCTACGGTTTCCGGGCAACCCTAGCTAAATCAACTTGAGGAACTACCCATGAAGATTCTTTCCATCCAGTCCAGCCCTAATCTCGAAGGTTCTAATACCCGTTCTACTTCGAAAGAATTGATCGATTCTTTAAAGCGAAAGTATCCGGCTGCATCCGTGACGATTCGCGACGTTACCCAGGAGCCGATCGGTCACGTAAGTCCGGGAATGCTCGGCGCGCTTTTCACTCCCGAAGAAAAGAAATCTCCGGAACAAAAAGCGATGCTCGCTCACTCGGACCGCCTCGTGGCGGAACTCCTCGCCGCCGACGTGATCCTCGTTGGAGCGCCGATGTATAACTTTTCGGTTCCTTCAACGCTGAAGGCGTACATCGATAATATCGTCCGCGCGGGAAAAACATTTCATTACACCGCGACCGGTCCGGTCGGACTCGTGCCGGCAGATAAAACGGTGGTACTCGTCACTTCGGCGGGGGGCATTTATGCAACCGGCCCGGCCGCGTCGATGGACCACTGCGACGCTTACCTCCGGGCAATTTTCGGTTTTCTCGGAATAAAGAAGTTTCATTCCATTCGGGTGGAGGGCACGGCGATGGGTGCGGAATCGGTTCAGAAAGCGAAATCCGGCGCGACGGCGGCGATCACTCAGTTGACCGCTTCGCTCTAAATTGGCTTAACTTCAGCAGATTTAGTCCTCTAAAAATTTCGGGCACTCGCGCTGATTTCCCGGTAAACTGGGAGACGTCTCTACACGGGACTGAAAAGGGGGTGGTCGAATGAATAGTGATTCTAAATGTTCGACGACCGCGCGGACCGAGGGCTCTGCTCTCTAATCGCCGGTCGTCGAACTAAAACTTGGAGAAGGGCCCGGAAGAAATTCCGGGCCCTTCTCTTTTCTGGTGGTTCGGGATCGGGTCAACCCGGGGAGAATCGAATCGCGGTAGAGCCGAATCCTTAAACCAAGTCTTGCGACAGAAGTTCCTTCAGCCGTTTCGGGTCGAGATCAATCATCAGCGTTTTATTATTCACGTAGCTTGCTTCACTCGAGTCCTTAATTCGTTTCACGTATTTCTTCTGCGTGTAATCCACTTCGGTTTTCCCCCAGTTCGCGCCGTTCGAGTA
>JANXTV010000402.1 GCA_025352185.1 Oligoflexia bacterium | reverse complement strand
ATTCGTCGCGCGAAAGCCTACGCCCGAAAAGGGTTCGTTTCTCGCGCACTCCAGGATCTTCAGGCACTGAAGCACGAACATCCCGAATATATTCCATCACGGATCCATCTGGGACTGCTGCACTACAGTCAGGGGAACCTGATCGACGCCGAACTCGAGTGGGAAGAAGTCCTTCACCGGCACCCGAATCACGCGGAAGCCGGTGGATACCTAGGAATGATCCGTCGAGCTCGCCAGGGCGGAGCCCCCGGTACGGCCTGAGACCTTCCGGAGTCGCGTCTCTTATTCCTTCGTGTAGGGAACGACTTTAATTTCGCTCTCGGAAACCTTCAGGCTTTCCGCGACCTTCGACTTTAAATCCTTAGCCGTACCCAGTATGAGGACCTTCATTTTATCCGGGCGAAGAAATTGCTTCACCGCCGCATTCACACCCGCGCGATCCGTCTTCGCGAGATTCTCGGCATAGGACTTCATGAATCCGTCGGGGAGTCCGAGGGTCTTTTCCAGGAGTAAATTTTCTACTCGCTTCCCCGGGGTATTAAACGAAAAGCCGGCGGAATTAATGAGGCTATCACGTGAGAATTGGTACTCCTCTTCGGTGATACCCTTTGCCTGGAAATCCCGGAGCATCGTATCGACGAGCGCGATGGCACTCGGTGTGTCCTTCGTCGCCGGAAACGTATAGGCCTGCCACGAACGCGGGCGAATACCGTGCCGGAAATAACTATAGGCTCCGTAGCTCCATCCGCGCTTAGCCCGGACTTCCGTCATCAGGCGTGCGGAGAAACTTCCACCTCCGAACACGTGATTCGCCAGATAAACGGGGAAATATCCCGGATCGGTAAACCGTAGTCCGACTTGACCGAAATAAAGCTGCGTCTGTGTCCGGTCGGGTTTATCGATAAAGAGCACTTCCCGTTTTTCAGGGGGTTTAGGTGCGTCGGAAACTCGGATTGGATTTTCACCCGCACCGTTGGGCCGCTTTTCCCCGATCCGGTTTGCCCAAGCGCTGATGAATGAAGCCTCGGCATCGCCAGACCCGATCACCAGAAGGTTTCTATCCTGAAAGAGATTCGCATACTGCGTGAGGAGGTCACTTCGCTTGAGTCCTTCGATTTCCTTCGTTTTCCCGAGAATCGGTTTTCCGTAGGGGTGGCCCTCGAAGAGAAATCCCTCCCAGAATATTTTCCCGAGCGTGCTATCTTTACCGCGAGACTCGAGCAGTTCGGAGGCGACTTCCGATTTTAATTTTCGGATCTCTTTTTCTGGAAAATTCGGGTTCGTAATGACGTCCTGAACGATTTCCAAATATTCCGCGAGTTTTGCGGAGAGAACGTGGCCTCGAAAAATGAGCGCCTCGGCGCGGGTTTCGACATTCAGGCTGGCTCCCAGTTGATCGAGTGCCTCATCAATTTGCGCCTTGGTGCGGGTTTTCGTTCCCCGCATCATCATCTCACCGACGAAGTTTGAAATCCCCGACTTACCGGCGGGATCATTTGCCGCTCCGCCCTTAACGGCCACATTTAAATAGACGATCGGCAGGGACGAATCATTTTCGAAGCGGGTATCAACCGCATAGGAAGACGACGTGAATCCCAGTGCCGTAATCAAGGGTAGAATTCCGAGTAATTTATTTCGCATCTTTTTGCACTCCCATCACGACGGAGCGTGAGTTTGCGTTCAGGTATTTTTGCGCGGCCGACTGTACTTCGGTCGCCGTGACGTTCGCGATTTGGTGGAAGATATCCACGCCAGTTTTGAATGAGTTCGAAACGGATTCGTAGTGACCGATGAAATTTGCTCGTTCACTCGGTGCCGTGAGGGAGTCGTAAAACTGGGATTGGAGGGCGTTCTTTGCGCGCTCCAGTTCCGCGGCTGAGATGGGGTCCTTTTTAAATTTCTCAATTGTCTTCAGCATGACTGTTTCGGCCTCGGTGGCCTTGCGCCCCTTTTGGAGATTCCCCATAAAAATAAGAATGGAGGGGTCCTTATCGTCGAGGTCGTAGGTATCGAATGAAGTGGTGATCCCGGAATCGACGAGGGCCTTATACAGACGGGAACTCTTACCGCCGGTGAGGACGGTTCGCATCACCTGGAGGGCGGGAGTATCGCTGTGCACGACCGGCGGTACGGGATAAGCGACCATCAGCTTCTGGACCTGGGTATTTAATTTCAAAACTTTTAGCCGCGGTGCCGTTTGGACGGGTTCGACCGGTACTTCTTTTTCGGCGAGCATCGTCGGTGCGAGATGTCCGTAGTACTTCGTTACTATTTTTAATACTTCATGCGCCTTCACGTCACCGACGACGACGACCGTAGCGTGGTTCGGAGCGTAATGAGACTTATAAAACTTTTCGGCATCTCCCGCCGTCATGCGATTTAAATCTTCTTCGTATCCAATTACCGGCCATCGGTAAGAATGTTTCTGGAAGGCGACGCCGAAGATTTCCTGGTACATGAGACCGTCCGGGCTATTTTCATTCCGCATCCGTCGTTCGTTTTGAACGACTTCTCGCTCCGTTTTAAAGGATTGATCGTTCACCACGAGATTTACCATGCGGTCCGATTCGAGCTTTGCGATGAGTTCCAGTTTATCTTTCGGTAACTCTTGGACGTAAGCCGTGTAGTCGCGAGAAGTGAAAGCATTCTCGCCCTCCGCACCCGACTGTTCGAGAAGTCGATCAAACTTCCCTTCGGGCAGATCCTTCGTCCCTTTAAACATCATGTGTTCGAAGAGGTGTGCGAGCCCGGTATATTTCACCTCTTCGTCTCGCGAACCCACCCGGATCCAGGTTTGGTAAGCAAAGGTAGGAGAAGCGGAATCTTCCAGCACGAGAAGCTTCAACCCATTCGGTAGAACGTATCGATAGATTTCGATCGATCCAAAAAACGGGACTTTTTTGCCACTTTTTTCTACATTTTCAGAGGTTGCGCATCCGATTCCAAAGAGAACCGAACTCAGCGCAAAGAGCACCCAGGCGAAGGCAGTATTTTTATTTTTCATTGCTTCCAAACTCTATCATTTTTCTCCCTGCGTGATATTCTGAAAAAAGGAATGCGCGCTTTTCATAATTTTTTTGATCGCCACCGAAAAGTCTGGGTCACCGTCATGGGAGTGACAGCTCTTTTCGCGCTCTTTATCGGGATGGTTGGCGTCGTGAACTCGGATCTCTTTACCGTTCGAGTGGTGGAAGTCGTCGGGCTCGGCAGTGAAAATAATGACGATGGGCATACGACCCCCGTACTCACACCACTCGATGCGCAGCAGATTCTCGAGACCGCCCAAGTCCCGACGGAATCCACAAACTTATTTTCACTGCGATTATCCGGAATTGAAAAACGCTTGCTCGCTCAGCCGTGGATAAAGGGAGCAACCATTTCGAAACACTTTCCGCAGACAGTTTCGATCTCGGTCGTATTCCGTGAACCGGTGGCGATCCTCCAAAACGCGGATGGCGCCCTCTATTATCTCGATGCGGATGGAACCGCGTTCGCCCCTTTAAATTTGAAATCGAATTCGGACCTTCCGGTTCTCGTTAATTTTCCGACGGAGCAAATTTCGGCGGCCCTTCGCTTTCTACAGTCTTGGTCGAGTTCCGGCCCGGGTTCCCAGTCCCGGATTTCATCACTGGAGTGGGATCTTGAAAAAGGTCTCGCGGTTATGGCGACGTATTCCCTCCCGCAGTCCCTCGGTCGAGTGAAGGTGGAGCTCGGTCGTTCTTTCGAGAGCGATCCCGACGCCCAGCTTGGCCGTTTACGCGAAGTGTTAGGTTATCTCAGTAAGAATGGAATTCGAGCGCGTCAGGTATTTGCCGACCTAGGCAAAAAAATAGTTGTCAGAATCGCTCGTAGTTCTTAGACTTCCTTAGCAGAGGGAAGTTTTTGCCGAGGTAGTTGATCGCGTTCCCCTTATTGACTGCGTTAGATTAAACGCGTCAGAGACCCATGGGAGGGTTTCTCGTATGTCCAAAAAGGACTTTGTTGTCGGCCTGGATATCGGAACTACGAAAATTTGCTGCATCGTGGGTGAAGTCCACGAGCGCGGTCCGCACCCGTCGATTGACATCATCGGGATCGGAACGGCTCCCTCCGTAGGGCTCCGTAAAGGCGTGGTGATTAACATCGATGCGACGGTGGAAAGTATTACGAAAGCCGTCGAAGAAGCGGAACTGATGGCGGGCGTGGAAATTTCCAGCGTCTTTACCGGGATTGCCGGCGGCCATATTAAATCGTTTAACTCGACCGGCGTCGTCGCGGTTAAAGATAAAGAGATTAACGAGAGCGATGTGCAGAGATGCATCGACGCCGCGAAAGCGATGTCCATTCCTCTCGACCGCGAAGTGATTCACATCATGCCGCAAGAAT
>JANXTV010000208.1 GCA_025352185.1 Oligoflexia bacterium | reverse complement strand
TCGGGATCCTTCGCGACCACAAACCACGCTTCGCCGTCGCCGCCGAGGCCTAAGCCCTTCCGCTGACCGAGGGTATAGAACTGAGCGCCCGCGTGTTTTCCGACGATTTCGCCGGCGAGGGTCTTAAACGCGCCGGGTTCGCCCTTCAGGTATTTCGCGAGGAACGGCTGGAAGTTTCGTTCCCCGATGAAGCAGATTCCGGTCGAATCTTTCTTTTCCTTCGTCGAAAGTTCGTAGCGTGCGGCGAGTGCGCGGACTTCGCTTTTCTGGATCGCGCCGATCGGGAAGAGGACTTTTTCTAAGCGTTTTCCCGCGACTTGGTGGAGGAAGTAGCTTTGGTCTTTTCCGGGGTCGAGGCCTTTTAGGAGGGAAACCGTATTGCCGCCGGACGGCGTTGCCGACTGGCTGGGCGCTGCCGTCGCGCTGGTTGCCGACTGGCTGGTTCCCGTCCGGGCGTAGTGCCCGGTCGCGAGGAAATCGGCG
Organism: Oligoflexia bacterium; assembly: GCA_025352185.1. Classification (GTDB taxonomy): domain Bacteria; phylum Bdellovibrionota; class UBA1018; order UBA1018; family UBA1018; genus JACMQW01. The sequence goes on along the minus strand of JANXTV010000208.1, from coordinate 1,857 downwards.
CCGAAATCCATCGCTTTCTCGAAGAACGCGTCGAACTTAATTTCGCGGTTACAGAGGATGTCGGGGTTTGGGGTGAAGCCGGCTTCGTATTCTTTTAGAAACGCGACGAAGACGCGGTTCCAATATTCTTCGACGAACTCGACGGAGTAGTAGGGGATATCGAGGGTTCGGCAGACGGACACGACATCGGCGAATTCCTTCGCGGAGCTACAGACGCCGTTCGCATCTTTCTCTTCCCAGTTTTTCATGAAAAGGCCGATCACCCGGTAGCCCTGTTCCCGGAGGAGGGCCGCAGTCACGGACGAATCGACGCCGCCGGACATCCCGACGACTACGGTCGTAGAGGCATTTAGAGTGAGCGTTGAGGGAGGGGTTTGCGTGAGTGCCATAACGTGGTAACGCATTGCATATCTTAAGAATTTAGCCATGCAAACCCCTATATTCTCCCCCTCACCGTCACCGATCCAGATCCGAAAAGGGATGCCCGCACTCATCCTAGCGCCGATGGAGGGCATTACCGATGCTCCGATGCGGGCCACCCTGAGCCACGTCGGAGGCTACTCGCACCTGGTGAGTGAATTTATCCGGGTCTCGACGAGTATCCTGCCCCCGCGGGTCTTTCGCCGCGAAGTTCCCGAGTCCGACCACGGCTTTAAGACGAACGCGGGGACTTCCGTCCAAGTCCAACTCCTCGGTGGAGATCCCATCCGCATCGCCGAGAGCGCGGCCTCCGCTCTGTCGCTCGGGGCGCCGGGGATTGATTTAAATTTCGGATGTCCCGCGCAGACCGTAAATCGAAATGATGGGGGGGCGACGCTCTTAAAATATCCGGCTCGGTTAGAGGCGATCGTCCGTAACGTCCGCTCGGAGGTCACCCGCGTCGCCGGTGCGACGATTCCGGTTTCGGCTAAGCTCCGACTGGGGTGGGATGACCCGTCGGCGATCCTGGAGAATATCCGGCGTGCGGAGGCGGGAGGTGCCGCTTGGATTACGATCCACGCGCGGACGAAATTAAACGGATACCAGCCGCCCGCTTACTGGGAATGGATCGCCCGCGCCCGCGAACTCGTTTCGATCCCCGTCGTTGCGAACGGAGATATTTGGACGATCGAAGATTTTAGAAAGTGCCGCGAGGTCACCGGATGTGAACACTTCATGATCGGGCGGGGCGCGCTTGCGGATCCATGGCTGTCGCTTCGCATTTCGCGGGAGTTATCGGTGTCTGCGGTAACGACCGACGTCGCTGGGTCTTTACCGGCATCCGCTCCTTCATTTCCCGAGCGCACGGATATTTCGGCATGGCTACCGCTCCTTCGCCAGTTCGCCGAGTACTCGGCCGAGTACGCCGATCGAAATTTAGGAATTACAAAAGAGGACAGTCGTTACTGCGCGCGTCGAATAAAGCAGTGGCTCCGCTATTCGGAGATTTATTGGAAAACGGATTGGTTTACCGCGACCAAGCGACTGGAAACCCTCACCGAAATCATCGCCGAGCTCGAACTTCGGGCCACTCCGGGCTTAAAGCATTTGCCAAAAGAAACGGAAGCAGTCACGATCCGGGCATGAAAATGATTCGGCTCGTTCGGGTGGTGGGTTTCGTTTCGGCTTCTCTCGCATTTATTCACCTGGCATCGGGCGCCGATTTCGAAAAGTTTACGACGCTCGCGAAACGTCGACCCGAAATTCGTTTTCCCGATTCGAGCTTGGAACAGCGTTCGACGATTTTCCGTCAGTCCGAGCTCCTCATGAGCCAGCTCTACGTGCACCGCGATCATAAGATCGTTTACTACGGTAAAGGGATCGATCCGCTGCCACGATTAGCCGAGTTTGAAAAAACATTCCCGAAACTCGGAGAAG
>JANXTV010000176.1 GCA_025352185.1 Oligoflexia bacterium | reverse complement strand
CGGGTTGCGCTCCCGTCGAGCTCCCGCCCACGGAGACGAGTGAGTCGCGAGTCCTCGAACTCATTCCGAGTCCCCTCCCGGAATGTCCGAAATCTCTCCAGGGGGTTAAGGTGAGTTCGCCGCACGGTGAGTCCGTGTCGTTTTCAGATGCCGCGGAAGGTGGGGAGCTGGTGCTGACCTCGGCGGAATTTACTTTCGCCGTTCGTGACCGCGGAGAAGTGAAAGCCCAGCTGGTCGTTCGCAGAACTGCCGAAGCCGGTTCGACGGCGGGGGTCTGCATGACGAATACTCTCGGACGTAGCGAAAATGGCCTAAAAATAGGACTTACGATACCCTTTTCCGTTTCGAGAGAAATGAACGAATTTTCGACCACGGCGAAATACTTCGGAATGGAGGCGACGGCCGGTACGGGCGACGTTGGATTCCACTCCCACTTCGATCACGGCTACGAAAGTTCGAGTCGCCCCGAAGAAATTCTGGCGCCGCAAAATCTCCGGATGACGACCTTCACGAAACTTTCGGACGGGAGCTTCGAACTGCGAGTCGAACGCCGCGAGAGCCCGGGTGGAGACCCGTCTCGAGTCGCCACGGCGGTCGCGATCGTGCGCTACCGATACGAAAAGCGGGATGAAAAGTTCCTTCAGCTGATGGATTAGCTCCTCCGCGGAAGACCGCGCCCAGGGCACTTTCCCGGGGAGAAGGGGGAGATTCGCAGGTCGTCTTTTTTAAATAGATGTCGCAATGCGTGAAAAACCGGATTTTAGATAAAAAATCGTTCTCTCCAAGTCGTTGAAATACTTACGTTTTCGAAAAATCTTTGACGATCTTATAAAAAAATTTTGACGACCCGGCAGAAAGTGCTTAGCCTTTTAGACGAGTCGACGAGTGGTTGACTCTGGCGAACACGGAAAGATCGCTGCAAGCCTCCCGAAACCGACCGGAAAGTCGGTCTACGAATCGAAGGATTCGCAGAGTCGGGTGGACCTCCTAAAGCCGAAAAGCAATGCCATCGCTAACGGCCTCCGAGTGCGTTCGAACCTTTCCGAAAATGCCCCCTGATAAAGGGCACGTGTAGCCAAGGCATTATCGAAAAAACTCACGGATGGGTTAGGGAGGAGCATTGATGCTCAACGCACAATCTTCATTAGTCGGCGAATCTCAGGCAATTCAAGAAATTCTCAGAACGATCGAAAAGATCGCAGCGACGGAAAGCACCGTACTGATTACCGGTGAGAGCGGAACCGGTAAAGAACTCATCGCACGCGCGATCCACGAGAAATCGGCACGCGCAAGCCAGCCGATGATCACGGTGAACTGCGGAGCGATTCCGAGCGAGCTTCTCGAAGCGGAGCTCTTCGGTCACGTGAAAGGTGCCTTCACCGGCGCTACCGCTAACCGCATCGGACGTTTCGAAGCCGCTAACGGCGGAACGATCTTCCTCGATGAGATCGGCGAACTTCCTCTCGCTCTCCAAGTAAAACTCCTTCGCGTGCTTCAGACGAAGCAATTCGAAGCAATCGGTTCCTCGAAGACCATCGAAGTCGACGTCCGCATCGTAGCGGCGACGAATCGTGATCTCGAAGAAGCGGCCCGTAAAAAAGAATTCCGCGAAGACCTCTACTACCGCCTGAACGTGATCCCGGTGAAAGTGCCGAATCTTCGGGACCGGAAGAGCGATATCGCGATTCTCGTTAACCACTTCATCACCCAGTTTAATACGCAAACGGGTCATAACGTTGAAGCTCCGAGCGGAGAAATCATGAACGCTCTCAACTCCTACGACTGGCCAGGAAACGTACGCGAACCCGAGAACCTCATGGAGCGCCTCGTGATCCTTAAGGGTCAAGGAACCGTGGATCTCGGCGACCTCCCGCACCGCATTTTCCAACGTTACGCCGAAGGCCAACCGCAAGGTACGGGCGCTCTCTCCGAATGGGAATTCCCACGGATGGTGCTTCCAAACAGCGGAGTGAACCTGAAAGCGATCGTCGAAGCTTTCGAAAATCACCTGATTGATCAGGCGCTCGCTCGCACGGGAAACAATAAAAACCGCGCTTCCGAACTCCTCATGATGAATCGTACGACGCTGGTCGAGAAACTCCGCAAACGCGGAATGATCACCCCGGCGGCGAAGAAAGCCGGCATGCTTCCGAATAATATGCCGACCGCTCCTTCGAACGACATGAGCATCTGATCGCTCACTGCTCGAGCCGTTTTGGTTCCTGGATACTGTTAGTTCTCAACTCGGATTACCCCCCGGGTGAATGATTGGCCCTGAGTTTCGTAGGATGCGAGACTCGGGGCCTTTCCCTTAATTGGGGTCGGAAAATTAGGAAAAGATGAAAAAAAATTATGGAATTTTGATGATCAGTCTCGGAGTACTTCTCAGTGGTCTAAGCGCGTTCGCAGACGCGAAAGATTGTTGGGTTACCGTTCTAAAGCCCGATTCGAAGATCACGAAATGCGTAAAGGGAACGCTGATTAAGCTTTATGATAAGGACGCTTGTCAGGAAGGCAATACAGGGATGTTTTCGTATTTTACCGACGAGAAGTGTTCGAATCCAGTCTCCGTGACCAAAAACGGCGGATTCGGAACCGTACTCCCGGCCACGGTGACCTTGAAGAAAGCCAAGGATGGGACGTTCCAGGGTGGGTATGGAAGTGCCCTGGACGGAAAAAGTAACGGAAAAACGGTCGGTACGGATAAGGGCGAGAAGAAGAACTAGTTCCGCAATTATACTCCGAAGTGAATTTTGCCCCGGTATCCCCGCTTTTCGGGCGCTGATACCGGGGCTTTACTCTTTTTTCGGGCGAAGAAATCGGGTTAGACTGCGCGTATATGATGCACCTTACCCGCTCGTCCCTGGCCCTCCGGGCTCTTTCGGTTTCGCTCCTTTTCTCCCTCGCCGGCTGCGGCAGTATGGAGAAAAACGCGCAAGAGAAACTCGAGAACGGAGAGTTCCAATCGTCTCTCGAGATCTACGATAAGATTTTAAACCGCGATCCGAATAACGGAGAGGCCCTGGAAGGCCGCAAGCGCGCCCGGGCGGGAGTACTCGGCGAGATGCTGATCGGCGTGCGAAAGGCCCGGGATTCGGGCAATACGAACGTGGCGCTCGATAACCTCCTCGCGGTATCGAACCAGGAACGGACGTGGAACCAGTTCCCGTCCGCCGCGGCTAAGTTTACCCAGGAAGAAGAAACGGGCTTTGCGTGGAAACCCTTCCACGCCCGGATCACTTCCGAACTCGCGGCGAAACAGCCGCTCCTGGCCGACTTTCACTGGAAACGGTTTGGGCCGATCTTCACGGGCTCTAAGAATGCGGGCGGGTACGCGGCGCTCGGACCTCAGATTGCCCGCTCGGGGAAAGATCACTGCTCGGCGCTCTCGCGCGAAGCATCGACGGATGAACCCTACTATTCGAGTTTCGTTACCCGGTACTGCCGCTACTGGAAAGTCGACGGGAAGCGAGTCGCGGGACTCGACCGCGCGCGAACGTCCGGGCTAATCTCCGGGCTCTCGGTGAAAGGATCCCCCGAAGGAATGCCTCGGGAATACGTCGGAATTCTCACCGGTGACTTCGAAGACGCTTTAAAGCAAAGCGCCTGGTACGACCCTTCGGGAGCCAAAAAAATCGACCTCCAGATGAGCGGTGGATATAATTTTAACCACGTGAAAAATCTCGTCAGCCGGGTTCACGAATATCAAGCGGATGAATCCTACCAGACGATCGAAGCCGTGACTAAAACGAGGCAGGTCCCGGTTCAGCTCGAGAAGTACGAAACGGATGCTAAAACGGGGCTGGTTAAAAAAGTCGCCTACACCGAAATGCGGGCCGAGAATTACACGGAGAATGAAAACGTAACGAAGCACCGGAATGTCGCCCGCCAGTTTCCGTACAGTGCGCTCTTTCACCAGCAGCAGATCGAGCTGAATAGTGCCGTCATCGCGCAGGTGGGGAATCAGTCGTTTACCTTAACTGAGTCGGCGAAAGCTGCGGCCGAAGGGGACGAGCAAAACATTAAGAATGACGAAATCGGGCTTAAGCCGATGAAGCCGACGCTTCTCGACCCGGGCTCCTGGGTAAAGGGTGAATCCTCGAAGCTGAAGGCCCAGTTCGCGGCGAAATTAAAAGACGAGTGGATCGCGCAGAACTGCAGCACTTCTTCTTCGGCCGGGGCCATTTCAGAACTTGGCGACCGGGCATTAAAATGTAAGCGCGAACCGAGCGCCGCGAATCTTCCGTTCGTCGAGAGCTGGTATACGAAAACCTTTGGACTCGGGCAGGGAGACGTCGAAGTACTCCTGGCTGAGCGGAAATAATTTCGAATTCACAGCGTAGCTCCCTAATTCAGCGGGAACGACCCCGTGAGGACGGCCCCCACGGAGGCGAGGTTCCGGCCGGGAAGATTCAGACTTTCAAACCCGCGGGCCCCCATCTTTATGTCGATGGCGCCGAATTTAAATCCGTAGAGAAGATCGACTCCGGCGAGGGTTGCGGCGCCCACTCCCGAATTCAGAAAACCAGTACTGAACCCTACATCGCTCCCGAACAGGAGTTCGAGGGATGGGCCCACCTCGAGGTGATCCGTGAGGCGGTAATGGGCAGACAGGCGGGCCACTTCGCCCGCCGTTTCCTTATCGTAGGAATTTAAGCTGAGCCCACCCGAACCGCCGGCCGATGCCGGAGC
>JANXTV010000172.1 GCA_025352185.1 Oligoflexia bacterium | reverse complement strand
CGGAGCTCTGGATCGTTCCCGAATCGAAGCAAGCGGACGTCGAATTAAAAATGGGGTTTGGTAAACCTTCCCAACCTCTCCTCTCCACCTCGTCTAAAACGATTCATGCCCTCACGTTTCGGGATCCGCTCTTTCGGAGCGAAATTCGGTTTCGGTGGCGGAACGATGTTATTTGCACTTCCCTCACGGGAGCGACTTTACTCAGTCCCACTGGAAACTGGACTCTGGAACAGCTCGAGTCCTTAAAAGACCTCGGTAGTTTCGCGTTTGAAGATTAGTCGGTAACCCTAGGAGTCCTCGCCATGCATCCGATACTCGTTCAGCTCGGTCCGCTGCCCATTCACACCTACGGATTTTTAATCGCGCTCGGTTTCATCGTTGCCACCCAGGTGATGCAGTTTAATGCAAAGCGATCGGGAATCGACGCGGATAAGATCCAAGACCTGATCTTTTTCGGACTCGTCATCGGGTTCATCGGCGCGCGCTTCGTATTCGTACTCACTCGTTTTTCGTACTTCATGGATAACCCACTCGATATCTTTAAAGTTTGGGAAGGCGGGCTCGTTTTCTACGGCGGCCCCCTCTTCACCATTCCGTTCATCGTTTGGTTCGCGCGAAAACATAAATTCCCGATCTGGAAAACGCTCGACTGCCTTACCCCCGGTCTCGTCGTAGCCCACGCATTCGGACGCCTCGGATGCCTCGCCGCCGGTTGCTGCTACGGCCGTCCTACCGGCACGGACTACGGCATCGTTTTAAACTCGGAACTCGTCGATCCCGCCCTCCGGGGGATCCATCTCCACCCGACCCAGATCTACGAATCCGTTTCACTCTTTATTCTGTTCGCCGGTCTCATGGTGCTCTTTAAACGTCGGCGCTTCGATGGCCAAGTCGCTCTAGTCTACCTCATGACCTACCCGATCATCCGGAGTATTATCGAGATCTACCGCGGTGATACGATCCGCGGATTTGTCATCGACGGAATTCTATCGACCTCCCAGTTTATTTCGGTGCTGGTTCTGGTCGGTTCGTCTTTCGTACTCGCGAACCGCTTAAAGCAGGTTAAAACGTGAGCGCTTGGGGAATTCGCCTCGCGCTTGGATTCGCCGCATTTATCCTGGGCTCCATCCCGTTCGGGCTTTTTATCTCGAGACTCTACGGTGTCGGAAATCTCCGGGAACAAGGGAGTGGAAACATCGGGGCCACAAATGTCACCCGGGTTGTGGGCTTTTGGCCGGCGGGTTTTTTAACCTTTTTTCTGGATGCGATTAAGGGATTACTCCTCATCGCTCCGTTTCTATTCCACTGGATTCCCGAAGGATTAGTACCGGAATCGACGACCCTTTACTGGTCGATCGGACTGCTCTCGGTATTGGGGCACTGTTTTTCTCCGTGGCTAAAATTTAACGGCGGGAAGGGAGTAGCGACAACATTCGGAGTGATTCTCCTCCTCGCTCCACTGAGCGGTCTCGTCGGTGGCCTCATCTACGGACTCACTTATCTCGCGACTCGCAAAGGAGCGGCCGGAAGCCTCTTGGGTCTTCTCGGGGCCCTTTCGATTCACCGAATATTCTATCCTTTCGACGCGTCGATGCTTCTCTTTGGCGCCATGGTTCTCGTTTCGATTTATCGCCACGAATCGAATCTCGATCTCCTCCTCGTGGATGATAAAGGTGAAGTGGCGAGTGGGTCGAATTAATCTAGGCTCGTCCGTCACAAAAACTGCCGCGGTTCTATTGGGACTATTTTGCGTTTCCGAAGCAGTTGCCGATTATACCGTTACCGATTCTCTAGGAACGGCCGTCACTCTAGCCTCGACCCCATGGCGCGTAGTGACCATGACCCCGGCGCTTGCGGAACTCGCTTCGGCGATCGGACTTCAGGAAACGAATATCGTGGCGGTGTCGGAGTACACAGATTTTCCGGTTTCCTTAAAGTTAAAACCGTCCATTGGGCCGTATACGAAACCCAATGTAGAAAAAATTGTGAGTGTGAAACCCGACCTGGTTCTCGCGAGTGAAGACGGAACCCCGCACGATATCGTGACTCGCCTCCGGAAATTAAAAATTCCGGTGATGGTGATCCGGACGGATAGCCTCGCCGCGGTCGAAGCGGCGTATCCCGTACTCTGGAAAGCGTTCGGCCAGGAGTTTCAGGGTAAAATTGCACTCGAAACTCTCCAAAAAAAAACGGAGGTGCTTCGCGCGCGAGCCGCGGAGCGGGCGAAAAAGGAACCGAATAAAAGAATTCAGTTATTGGTTCAGGTCGGTGAGAGCCCGCTCGTCGTGGCCGGAGGGAAGAATTTCCTAAGCGAGGGGCTTACTCTACTCGGCATTGATAATGCGTACCGAGACGCGCGGACTGCCTATCCCCGGGTCTCCGTCGAAGACGTGCTTCACCGAAATCCTGACGCCATTTTACTCCTCGCCCTCGGCGATGACGTGACGATTTTCGAAAAAGCTAAAACGCGCTGGGAAAAGTTTAAGCAACTTTCGGCAGTGAAATCGAACCGTATTTTTATTCTCCGCTCCGACGCACTGGTGCGTCCCGGGCCGAGGTTACCCGAAGGCCTCGAGGCCCTCGAAGCGACTCTTTTTACTTCGGCTAAAGGCGGGGGGGGAGCGTGAACCTTTTTCGACGACGAGATTTCGCGTGGCCGGCCCTTTTTCTCTTAGCGATCGCCGCTTCGTTGGCCCTCGGAGCTTCGCGCGACCTCGACTGGGTTTGGATTCGTGAACTCAGGTTGCCCCGTACGCTGCTTGCTTTTGCGATCGGAGCCGCTCTCTCGATTTCCGGGGCGATTCTCCAAGCCCTTTTTAAAAATCCACTCTGTGAGCCGTATACGCTCGGGGTATCTTCGGGTGCGACCCTCGGAGCCGTGATCGGCTCGACCCTCGGCGTGAACGCACTTTTTTTCGGCCTCTCACCATCGGCACTCATCGGCGCGGGAATTTTTTCAGGTATTCTCCTCATTGCGTCTCGGACGCGCCGACTCTCGACTTCGACCCTGCTCTTAATCGGAGTGATGCTGAGTTTTCTCGGATCTAGCTTAGTCGCAGTCTGGATGGCGCTGGCCGAACCCGCGGGAGTTCAGGCCGCGGTCACCTGGTTACTGGGTGATCTCTCTCGAGCCGAAACGGCGAATGCGGTTCTCAGTTTACTAGCGGTACTGGTGATTTTCGTCGTTCTTTTCCGGGAACACCGGAGTCTCGACGCCCTCCTGCTCGGAGAAGAAGAGGCGACGACGATCGGCGTAAATCTTCCGCATTTCCGCGTTAGAGCAATCGTCTGGACATCCTTACTCGTTTCTCTCGCCGTGAGCCTATCGGGAATGATTGGTTTTATCGGACTGATCGTACCGCAGATCGTTCGTCGGACGGGTAGCTCGCTTCATCGCCGGGTGCTTCCTCTGTGTGCGCTCGTGGGTGGTACTTTCCTCATTCTCGCCGATACGATTGCCCGCACCATCGTCGCGCCGTACGAGTTACCGGTCGGCGTGGTGACCGCGATCGTTGGGGCGCCTTTCTTTATTTTTCTCATTTTAAAGAAGGGCCGATCCGTATGAGCTTCGATCTAAAACTCGAGCGAGTCGGCCTTTCATTAGGCGGTAGTCCAGTACTGAGAGAACTATCGCTCGATATCCGCGCCGGGGAAATCGTCGGACTCATCGGTCCCAACGGTGCGGGTAAGTCGACACTCCTTCGGGTTCTTTCGGGCATTCTCCCCGGATACGCGGGCCGCGCACTAGTGGGTGAACAGGATCTGCGGGCGATGACCGTAATGGCGCGGGCCCGAGTGATCACGTACGTCGGAGCCGAACTCGAAACCGAT
>JANXTV010000169.1 GCA_025352185.1 Oligoflexia bacterium | reverse complement strand
TACTCGACGGTTTCTTTACTCGCGAGACGACGCGCGAGACTTGGACGAAAGTCCCTGAACCCGAAGGGTGCGATCGCACTCCGGGGTGGGATACCCCGAGCGGAGACAGCCCGGCATTCGGTCGACTTTTCTCGAATGCTTCGGTGGGTCACCTCGGATTCACGGGAACGTCACTTTGGATCGATCCGGAAAACGGCATTGTAGTGACGCTCCTCACGAATCGCGTTCACCCTTCTCGAGAAAATTTAAAAATTAAGACCTTCCGTGGGCTCTTCCACGAGGCCATCGCCCGGGATCTTTTCTCGGGAAACGCTGATTGACCGCTTTCCCGAAACCGGGCGAAAATAAAGGTCTATGCCGTCGTCCCTGCCTAGTTTTTCAGAACTGAAGAGAGTCCATATTATCGGAGTGTGCGGAACTCTCATGGGAGCCTTCGCGGCATTTTTAAAGCGACGAGGAATTCAGGTTACCGGCAGTGACCAGAACGTTTACCCTCCGATGAGTGACGTCTTAAAGAATGCGGGAGTCGAACTCTTCTCCGGATACCGAGCAGAAAACCTTACCGGACTTTCCGTACGTCCCGACCTAGTGGTGATTGGAAATGTCATCAGCCGAAATAATCCGGAAGCCGACGCGGCCATTTCGGGTGGATACGCTTACACTTCCTTACCCGAGGCGATGGAGCGTCTAATGCTCGGAAAGACGCGAAACCTCGTCGTTGCCGGTACACACGGGAAGACGACTACGGCGAGTCTGCTCGCCTTCGTACTGACCCATGCGAAGCGAGATCCCAATTACTTTATCGGAGGAGTATCCCACGATCTGCCGAATAGTTTTCACGTTCCGTCGATTGAGTCGGGACGACCGTTCGTTCTCGAAGGAGACGAATACGATACGGCATTCTGGGATAAAGTTCCGAAGTTCAATCATTACCTTCCGGACGACGCGATCCTCACGTCGGTCGAATTTGATCACGCGGATATTTACGCCGATCTCGATGCGGTAAAGCGTGCTTTTTCGGGTCTACTATCGCGGATTCGGGCGGGAGGGCGCCTCATCGCTTGCGCGGACTACGTGAACGTTCGCGAACTCGCAAAGGAATCAAAAGTTCCGGTGCTTTTCTACGGAACGGAGTCTTCTCCGAATGGTCCTCGCTTCAGTTACGGTCCGATCACCGTCGACGGGCACGGGGTGACTCATTTCACCGTGTTTGATTCCGGGAAAAAGATGGGGGATCTCCACCTCCATATTCCAGGAAAACATAACGTCCTGAATGCGCTCGCCGTCTGGATCGAGTGCCGGGAGCTCGGCCTCTCGCATGCCGAAATTGAAGCGGGGCTTACGGCCTTCCAAGGAGTGAAACGTCGTCAGGAAGAGCGCGGGGAGGTGAACGGCATTCTCGTGATCGATGACTTTGCTCACCATCCGACCGCCGTCCGCGAAACCTTACGGGCGCTACGCGCAAAATACGCGGGCCGCCGAATCACGGCGGTTTTCGAACCCCGTTCCGCGACGTCGCGGCGAAAGATTTTTCAGGCTGAGTATGGGCAGGCGTTTCGCGAGGCAGATTGCAGTTATATCGCCGTCCCGTATGACCAAAGTAAAATCCCGGCCGCCGACCAGTTTTCTAGCGAACAGCTCGTCGCCGACATTAAAAATCTCGGTAAAAATGCGGATATTTTCAGTGAAGTCGAAGACGGCGTTCGGCGCGTCGCGAAGGATGCGAAGAGCGGCGATCTCATTGCCGTACTATCGAATGGTGGCTTTGGCGGATTTATTCCAAAGCTCCTGGTGGCCCTGAAAGGCTAAATGCCGGAGTGCGTATTTTCTGGCGAGTCATGCGCGCTCGGCAGATCTCCGTGTAGCGCGATGTCTTCGAGTGCGGTTGGCGAGAGGAAGACTTCGTCCCGGAAGTGAACGGGTCCTTGGGCCACCTTCGTCTGGGTGAGGATCTCACGCCCCCGGTAGGTAACCGCGGCCGAAACGGTTTCGCCGAGGCGTACCGGTACGTTCGTTACGTGGTGTTCTCCGAGGCGATCGGAACGAAGGGGATTCCCGTTTACGGACCAGACGACGGTAGCACCCGGATCCCGCAGGACTTCGGCCAGATCGGAACCCGTAAGATTCGCCGTTAAAGTATTTTCGGGGCCCGCTTCGAGGTCTAACCGGAGGTCCAGCGCGCGAGTGTTCTTCTGGACGGATGCGAGTCTAACCGGCTCTAATTTCGGAAATTCCGCCTGTTGGAAGGCGAGAATTTTTTCGGGGCCTTGGGTTTCTAGATAAGTTTCGAGATCCGAATACTTTACGCATCGAACTTCGGGTAGGCCGCAGACCCGAGTGGCAAAAGCTTGCATCGCTCGCCAATAGGCGCCTCCGTTCCACTTCGCAAAGTGATGGCCAATATGAACCGGCGCTCGGTTCCCGTTATAGTTCGACGTAAAGTAGTCGAGGTAGGTCTGGAGCATTTCG
>JANXTV010000138.1 GCA_025352185.1 Oligoflexia bacterium | reverse complement strand
CTGCATCCCAAGCATCGGGTCTGCAAATAGGCGAAGCTACTTAGGCTGAACTTGCGCGTTTATAGGGCACTACATGCCACCGTTAGCATCATTATTCTGGGATTTAGTCTCAGCGGAACCTCACGCATCTAAAGTTCGTGAGTGAGGCAGGGGTGTTCGGAATTTTCCTCCGAAAATCGATAGAGGCATCGGAGCGCATGGATGTCGCCTCGGGATAAGCCTATTCGGATGTCATAGCGGTCAGTTTTATCCGTAAGACGCTTCTTCTTGAAGAGAGAATCATCTGCGAGTTGGATTGCGTTAGGGGGCAGGTTGCCAGCCGCATTCTTCTTCGGTCGATCCGCGACTGTAGTTTTTTCGTCCGTTAGGCGACATGAATATTCAATGGAAGGACCGGGCATGAAATCGGAAAGCGTTCGATCCAAGGTGTAGCTTGTGCCCGTGACGGAATCGATCATCTCCATATAACAGTAGTTCATGATCGAATTGGGATCGTATGGACCCGTTACGAGGACGTTTTCTCCTAGACTATCGGGCGTCTTAAGCTCGCGATACCAATCGTAAGCTGTCGATGTGAATCGGCAGTTCGGGTCGTCTTGACCTTGGTAGATTCTAGATTGCTCGTGCCCCAGTCCGGCAATATGACCGAATTCGTGGAGTGCGGTCATCGCGAAGCTTTCCTCGGGACGTGAAACGTATTCGAATCCGTACATATCAGGATGTCGGGCGTCCGGATGTCCGAGATAGACGAATCCCTTTGTTTCCGCTCGAGTTACATCGTTCTTCCGATTGACAGCATCGACGTCCAAATTCATGCCAATCGAAGACTGGCCAGACGTCCAGCTCGTCTTAAAATCCGGGTTAGAGAGGAAAAGTACGATATCTGCTCCTTCGGCTTTTGCCGTGCAATTTTTCCAGCCTGAAAACCAGATGCCAGTCCGTGATGCCGAATACTCCTTTTCAATAGTTCTTCGAAGCAGAACGCGTAAAACCTGAGGGAAGTGACCGATTTTGTCTGCAGTCACTCGATGGATTAGAGGAGCTTGGTCGACAGCGAGTGATCTTGGAAAATCAGTCAAGTTAAGATGGCTGGCATCGCCAAAGCAGACCTTCAACTCGGATTTTTTCCAAGTGCCATAACGATAATGAACGCTTGTGGAAGTGCCCATCGCGGACCCACTGAGGAGTAGTGCCAAAGGAAGTAACGCTGCTAAATTCATGGAGAGGGAATATCACCCCAAGTGTGCATAGCCAATCCACTATAATATGCGCGCCAAAATCCAATTTTTTACCCTTTGTCGTCACCCGTGAATCCATAGCTGGGGGTGTGAAAGGGTCATCTTAACTTTTATTTGGTGATGTTTTCCGGGCCTGTTACGCGGTGTCTTCCGAAGAACCGCGAGATCTTCGTCTTATCACCGCTGAGCCTACTCTTTCCGTCGTTGAATGCACGGGTGGATTCGCGGGCATATCCGAGGATTCCGAGAGCGATGCTCAGCTGTAGGTAAGTATTTGAGTAGTTCGGATCGTACGCGATAAACCATTCGAGTGCAGATCTGGCAGCTTTCGCATACCGCATAGCTCCTCTCTGATTTCCGACTTCGGCGAGTGAAAGGGCGTGCCATGTCGCTCCCACCCCGATTGAGTAGTGCCCTCCGGAGTCTCCACGTTTCACGTCATTTTTTCCGAGTTGAATCTGTTTTTTAAAGTTTCGAGTAAAATAGTAGAGCTCGTTTAGCACGCGACTCCGGAATTTTGGCTCCGCGCCCCGGAGACGGCGGCTCAATGAAACAAGTCTCCGAATGCAGGGCCGTAAGGCAAGGTGACGCCTCTGACCCGTTAGAGTGTATTCAGCACGGTCGGCGATCATCACTACGTCGAGCCATTCTGCAGTTCTTGAGTCCGGATACTTGTCCTTCAGTGCGCGAGCAAGGCGGCAGGCTTCATTAAATCTGCCTTGGCTGAGCGTGGCAAATGCCTTTCGTATCTCCGACTGCGTAGGTTTCATTTCAGACCAAAGTTAACGAACTGTAATTAATAAGGCCAATTCAGAAATCCCAGCTTCCACGAGAGTGGAGGAGCGTACGAGTCCGGGCTTTCTGTAGTCACTGAAAACCGATGACTACGGCCTTTTACTACGGAGTGTTTCATCTGACGTTATAATGCGAGAGATCCGGTGATATTCGGAGTCAGCTAAGAGATCTAAGATTCGCTAAGTTGCTGTTATGTTTAGAAATGAAAAACCCTGCCCGAAACTCGGGCAGGGTTTTCAAATTTGGTGGAGACGGAGGGAATCGAACCCTCGTCCAAAAGCGATCCGCCACAGATTCTACATGTTTAGCGTCAGATTTAAGTTGAACACGGGGCGTCCTGTCGCCGACTTCCTGTGTCCCTCGCAGACTTTATTTTCGACCGTTACCCACCTGCGAGATGTAACGGGCTATCCCACTAAATGACGTTCTATCCCCGACCGCGGGAGAATCGGGGTAGAACGCGTAGCTTAAGTATTAGTTAAGCTGCGAGTGCGTATTCGTTGCCAAATACAATTTGCCGGTTTTTACGTGGCCGCCGGCGCCACGACATGCCTCTGAGGTTTCAACACCTCTGTCGAAGCCATTACGTCCCCGAGTCGCTAGCTTACCATAATCCGGATTAATAGCGAACCAGGGCACCCATTTGGTACCGGCGCCAGCTCGCGCGGGAGTCGGCCGAGGTATTCACTTCCTGAGTGAACCGGGCACAGTTCCGGGAGAGTTGGACCACGTCATTTCGTTCGTAGTAGCGCGTGTCATAGACCCGGTCTTGGGAAGAATCGCCCGAAACGGAACCGTAGTTCGGACCGAAGGTGTAGTTCGACGGTTTATTCTGATAGCCCGAGACTCTTCCATTAAACGTCGTGCTCGGGAGAACGCCGGTCTCGACCGAAGACGTGAAGCTACCGAGCGCGTCGTTTGTGAAGTGGACCTGGATTCCGCTGGTGACCGTTCCGACGGAAAGCATTCCGCCGAATCCCGCCGGAACGTACGTACCGTTGCCGCCGCTTCCGTTATCGAAGCGCACCGAGAGATTCGCTTCCGGCGCGATGTACATCCACGGACCGCACCCCGTGTAGGTGTTGCATTCCTGTTTACGCATCACGATCGTATAACGACCAAGGTTCGCGGAAGGAGCGCCTTGGCAGAAGAGTTTCGCGGCTTCGCCCGAACCGAGGGTCGGGCCGACGCAGGATTCTTCTAGGAACGGGTCGTTCGAAGCCGGCGGTTCGGGAACGCACATCGGACAGTTCGCTTCCGTCGCTTCCGATTCTTCCGCGTGGGCGATTCCGGAGTTCGCGAAGGCGATACCTATGAGAATTAGACTCGGAAGGAGGGTAGCTACTTTTATGGACGTTTTCATTTTATTTCCCCTATTTTTAAGGACGGTTTCAATCATCCCGCGACGCATTATTTTCGAAAATGCATTTCGCGTCGGCGGGCATTCCTTTTTTCTAGCAACAGAATCGGGAATTCGGGAAGTCTGCCGCGCCGCCCGCCGCGCGAAACCGTGGGAGAGGGGGAGTTGCCACAGTTTGTGGGTATCGTTTCCTAAACGCTTTACGCTGCCACAGATTGTGGTTATGCCCGAGGGATGGACTTTTCAGACCTCCTTCACCGCGAATTACGGCGCCGTCAGCAGGCTAATCCGCGCTATTCGCTCCGGGCGTTTGCGAAATATCTGAATTTAGATCCTTCTTCGCTCTCGCAAATTATTCGGGGTAAACGTGCCCTCACGCCGGCCCTGATCGAAAAGGTGGGTGGGCGTCTCGGGATTCGGGGAGGAGAGCTCGTAAGCTGGATCGAGCTCACGAAAGAGACGAAACTCACGCCGCAGGATCTTCAGCTGCGCGAGGACGAATTTAAACTCATCGCCGACTGGTATCACTACGCGCTCTTCGAGCTGATCATGGTAGAAGATTTTAATCCTGCCTATCCCTGGATAAGTGCACACCTCGGAATTTCCAGAAGCGAAGCTAAGTCGGCCGTGGAGCGCCTCATCCGTCTCGGGATTTTTATCCGCGACGAGGGGGGAGGGTTAAAGCGAACGACTCCGCACCTGACGACCCAGCATCATCCCTTTTCGAACTCGGCCTTCCGTTCGATGCAGCACCAGATGCTTTCGATGGGACACGAGGCTCTCGAGGGGACGCCCTACGAGGAGCGCGAACAATGTGCGCTGACGATCGCCGCGCGAAAGTCGGATCTTCCAGAAATTCGTGAAAAAATTCGGAAGTTCCACCGTGGTTTAAATGACTGGATCGAAAAACGTGGGAAGGCCGACTGCGTCTACCATCTAGCGACGACCTATTATCCCGTTACGAAATCTCGAGGTAAAAAATGAAAAAGAATCTGCGTGTGGTCTCTGCCCTTCTGTTCGGCGTGTTCCTCCTCACGGCTGCAACCGTCCCGAGTATCTCCGTCGCCGCTCCGTCAGTCGCGCTAACTGGAGGCTCGAGTCACGGGGGGAGCGCACTGGTTTGCCGAAACGCCGATAAAAAGATTACCCGCGCGGAAATTCTCGATCTATTTGAAGCGCGTGAGATTCTCGGAATCCAGCCGGCGAAAGTCGACGACGTGGAGGAGTACCTCGGGACCCTCGTCGCCCAACTTCAGAAAACATTCGGCGCGCGGATGCTTTATCCGCTTAGGCTCGGTGCCGAGTTAAAGCGACTCGCTCCGCTCTATCGCCCGCTCTCGAGAGGGGTCCGACTGAACCGAATCGATGATGCTTTCCCCTCGATCTCGCTCGATGGCTGCGACTTTGAGCAGCTCGCGTCTTACCGCGATTCCGATGAGGTTATCCTGTATGATTCCGAAATTTACGAAGCCCTCGATCCTTTAAATCGGGCCGTCTTGCGCCTCCACGAAGCGGCTTATTCCCTCGACCGAGGATTTAATCCCGAAGGAGCGGGGGTTATGAATTCCGTATTTTCCCGGAGAATTGTGGGCGAGATGATTTCGAGTCACTGGAACTCGGAAAAGATCGAGGACCTCGTTTGGCCCTATACGTTCCATTATCCGAGACCGGGACATTACCGGGCCCGGATGATCGGGATCGGACGTTGCGAGATCGACCTCGGTTATCGAATCATGGAAGGGAAGTGGGAGTCCTTCGTCCGGCGGACGCCGAACACGCGCTGTGAAACTCCGGTCTTCACGATGCTCACCACGCTTGAAAAAGCGGAAACGCTATTTTCACCCCGACTTGATGATAGCTATACGCACTGGGAGAGTACGAACGAAAAGAATCACTGCGTAGTCATGGAGGACGCCGAGAATGGTCCGGCGTGGCTTCGGTTCGAGTCCGCGGTAATGACTAAGCCGAATCGCCTTTATTTCCGCTCCCTGGACCCCCGTTTTCCTAAGGAATAAGTGCTCCCCAGACTCGAACAGCTCGGTCACGCTGCGCCGCGCTAGCCCGGAGACCTGCCCGGGCTGCGCGTATCGGGCGGAGTAGCCGCTGACATTCTCCCGCGCGAGTGTCACCGATCGAGGAAAGGCAGTCTTGACCTTGGCCCCCTTCGCCTGGCAAAAACCGAGGTTCAGAAATCATTTTATTTCCCGAGGAGGATCCCCATGAAGTCTTTCGTTACCGCTGTTTCGTTCGCCGTCGCTGTTCTCACCATGAATAGCTCGGTTGCTTGTCCGGATAGCTCCCTGAAAGTGAATGACGTTTCGCTCGACTCGAATGGCGTGATTACCCGCCGCGTGACGACGATCAAAGCAAACGATAACCAAAACGCGAACGCCGAAAGTACTCCGAAATTTAAAGTCGCAGTTCGCGACTCGATTAAAATCGAAAAGGGCGATGAAATCGTTCTGAACGCCGGACTCCAGATGGTCGACGCCTCGTCCTTCGTAAAAATTAAATTAAAAGAACAAGACCGCGATGCAAAAGGGATTCTTTCCACGACCTACATCATTCGCGAAACGATGATCTCGTCTTTCACCGGTGTCGAGCAGAAGTCGGAAAAGACGTTCCTGGCTAAAGTCGTCAGCAACTACCTCGGGAACGGCGTTTACAGCAAATCCTGCGGCGAAGTCATCAAGACGGAAATAGGTTCGGAGACCATCGATACCAGCACCCGCACGCGCTACTAAGTTTCCTTAAGCAGAAAAGAGGACCTCCTCATGCTTGCCCCTCGGGGCGGAATGAGGAGGTTTTTTCTTTTCACCGAGGGATTCGGGTCCTCACGGATGCGGGACGGATGACTCGTGTGGAACCTTTATCCAAGTCAGTTCGTGCTTATTTTGCCGGAGGTGGCGGAGGGTCCCGCCCGGAAGCGCAGCGAGCGCGTCGATTGCCGCTTGGTCCGCTTCGCCTTTAAATTTCACGGAAATAATGAATCTCCCGCAGACGCCGGACTCTATCCAGGTCGTCAGCAGCGTTACGAGGCGAGCCGGCTCACAGATCATGTCGGAAAAGATCCAGTCGATCGGTTTTCCGCCGAAATGCGCAGTCGCCTCCGCGGGAGTGAGTTTAAAGGCATCGCCCTTTTTAAAGGTAACTCCCGGCATCGCTTCGACCGCGGGTTCGAGTGGTGCACCGTCCATCGAAAGGACTTCGCAGCCGAGTTTCGCAAGTGCCCACGTCCATCCACCCGGGCAACTTCCGAGATCCAGGACCCGAGCTCCCGGAAGGGGGTAATCACCGATGCGTGCGAACGCTTCCCACAGTTTTAGGTACGCTCGGCTCGGAGGACCGACCTTTTCTTCGCGGAGTGGAATCGCCGCACCCGGAAAGCGTGCGACGGAGTCAAGCATCGCGACCCCGAGGTTCGTCGTGAGGAGAAAGAAAGCGGCATTAATCGTGCCGGTACCGTCTCCGAGTCCGCGCTTCGGCAGCGGAACTTTTGCGTAGGAAAACGATTCCATTTCGCGCTCGCCGAGAGCTTCCGAGATCAGCGTCGCCCGTCGGTGTTGATTCCCCTCGAGGAGTTGCCAGTAAGTTTTCTGACCGGTGAGGGCGCGGAGATTTTTCGCCCCGTGGGCGATTGAGGGAATTTCAAACACGAATGCGCGGAAAGAAACGTCCGTAGCCCAGACAAGGTCTGCCGAGCCGGTGTCCGCGACGTAAAATTCGCCCACCTCCTCGAGGATCTGAACTCCCTTGCGTTTCGCCTCGGCGAGGAACTCGTCACGAATTTCGGCGGGTACGGTATAGACCGTGCGGCCCGAGGTCGTTGGAATTTTTTTAGGGATAATCATGGGGTGGGTGCTCCGCTGGGTAAGGGTTTTCCCAGAAGTTTACGGTCCCGGAGGTAATCGTAGGTCGCAATCGACGCGGCCACCGAGACGTTTAAGGATTCGACGACGCCGACTTGGGGAATCTGGATCTGGGTGAAATTTGGGATTTCCTCGGGAGCGAAACTCATCCCGAACTCTTCGTGACCGAGGATAAACGCCGTCTTCTCGGGAAACGGTAGCTCGCCGAGGAGTTTTTCGCCGCGCGGATGAAGTCCGAAGAACGTATATCCCTCGGACCGAAGGATCCCTAAGGCTTCGGCCATCGAAGCGATCTCGCGGGTGCGAGTCGCCTTAAGCGCCCCCCGGGCGAGAGAAGGATCCCAGGGGCCCATGCCGACGAAAAAAACTTCACGCACGCCGAGCACGTTCGCAGTCCTCACGATTTTTCCGACGTTAAAGCCGGCTTTCAGGTGGTCGAGCACGAGGACGAGCGGATACGGGCCGAGCGGAGCGCGTTTACTCCAGATCATTTCGATTTCGTAGGCTCGGGGGATATTCTTCTTTCGGCGCCGCATTTTTTTCCCGTGTTACCGGAGTGACCGTGCCACGGCGATGGTGAGGGCATAGAGCATTCGTGCTCCGACGTTCCCATCCCACGGATCACCTTTCGGATCAGGCGCGACTTCGACGAGGTCGGCACCGACCACGCGTTTCCCGCGTGCGAGGACTTTCTGGATCAGATAGGTCGCTTCCTCAAACTCAAGTCCACCCGGAACGGGAGTACCGGTCGAAGGACAAAGTTTCGGGTCGAGCCCGTCGATATCGAAGGAAACGTAGACGTTATCGGTGAGGGTAGAGACGATCGAGTC
>JANXTV010000128.1 GCA_025352185.1 Oligoflexia bacterium | reverse complement strand
GAACGACCCCGCGGTCCACCTGCACCCCGAGCGCCGAAATCTTCTTCCCCTCCGCCCCGGCTGCCGTCCAGATCCCCGCTTCCTTTCCTTCACGAACTTCGGCGCGCGGGTACCGCGCGAGCACGACCTCGAGCGAAGCGGCAAAGAGTCCGTCGACGAGTTTTCGAACGCCCTTTCGGTCGCCGGTGAGTCGCTCGAGTGAGTCAACGAGGAATACGACCCACTGACCGGGCCCGTGGTAAGTCGCACGTCCCCCGCGAGAGGTTTCAAGCAGAGTGATCTCCCGCGCGGCGTATGCGGACTCCGGTTCTAGTAAATCTTCGCGAGTCTTTCGCCGCCCGAGGGTAATCACCGGCGCAACTTCTGAGAAAAGAAGCCGCCCGGGCTTACCCGCAAGTACGTCATCGCGAATCTCCCGCTGGCGGGAGTCGAGCACCCCGTAGGTCCACGGACTTACGGGAGAGTGGCGATGAGTTTCAATCAACATTAGGCCACCTCCCTCATCTGAAATTACCGAACTCGGGCCTACCGAAAACCTAATAGAGCTGGACGACGTCGCCTTCTTGGAAATTCCCACCGGTATGGACTTCGGAAACCGCACCGTCCGTCCCGATAAAATCCAGGACTTCGAGCGTGCCCTTCAGCTGCCCCGGGGCTCGACCGAGGTAGGCCCCGGTCTTCGGATCGTAGACATCATCCCCCGCCGACAGGACCTTTAAAATATCGCCCGCGACGAGTCCGCTCGATTTGCCCGCATTCACGTAGACTTTCGTGCCGTTTAACTTAGCGATCCGCCCCTGCCAGACCATTTTTTCGATGGTGCGAATCACGTCGGGAATGAGTGCGCCCACCGCATTTCGGAGCGCCAACTTCGCCATTTCGTTTCTAAAATCCTGGCTCTCAAGATTTTCTTGCTCGAGCGCAACCGATGCGTTCGCCGTGGATTCACCCGAACGGCCGAGTGAGGCAACCTCACGCCCGGCGGCCACATCAAATATCTTCATCTCGACATCGGTCGAAGCAAGCGACTGCTTCTGACGGAAAATTCCGATCTCGTCTCCACGCTGACGGAAGACGACTTTCGTGATCCGCCCGATGATGACGACCGCGACTCCGAGTCGGCGCCCCTCGCGGATCAGTTGCGCAACTTTCACTTTCTCACCACTCACGAAGTCTTCCGTCGTCAGCATGGTCGAAAGATCCTTCGGCACGATCAGACGCTGCGAAACCGAAAGGCCGCGCTTCATTTCGTCGGCACCGAATGCGCCGAGGGTCGGCGCACGCACCGGAGTATCGTTCCAGAAAGCAAAGACCATCACCTTTTTCTTCGGCTGGCCCATGGCTTCCACGCGGTCGGTCGAAGTGGGGCCCTTCCCGTAGTATCCGTCGTCGCCCTTATAAAAATCCTGATCCTTCTTAAACTCGGGCGAGCGCGAACACCCGGCGGTGAATGCGAGGAGGATTAGTATTCCACCCCAGCGTGCGACTCGTTTATCTTTCATCATGAGTTTCCTCCGGTCGGAGCGATGCGCAGATCCAGCCGATCCCCACCGACATTCAGGATCGTGAGCATGAATCCGGTGAAGGTCGATTTACGGAGCGCGTCCGCGATCATATTCCCGTTCTTTTCCCCGGCCGTCGTCGAGAGGACCGCGAGGCTCGCCCGTCCACCGCGCTCGATGCGCTTTTCGACGACTCGGTAGTCGGTCCCGAGGCTCGCTTGGAGCTTCGATTTAATTTGGGTGAGGAAGGAAAACTGGGTCGCACCCTCGAAGAGGAGTTCGATCCCGGGCACTTCCGTGCTCGACGCCGAAAACCCAGTCTTTGTTTTCTGTCCGAGTTCTAAAAAGGCATCGATCGAGAGGCGGCTCATCGAAACGTCGATCGAGTCCGTGGGAAGAATTTCCATTTGTTTTTGCGTACCCGAAGCCATCGTCCCGGGAAAACGGAAATCCAGGAGTAAGGCGTACCGATTCTCACCCGGGTGATCGGGATCTTCTTCGGCCCGGACTTCGGCGAGAACCCATCCATTCGCGTTTTGTTTAGCGAATGCGTCCGCCGGCTCCCGCTTTAATTCGTCGGCCGTCGCGAGAACGACGACGAGTCC
>JANXTV010000099.1 GCA_025352185.1 Oligoflexia bacterium | reverse complement strand
CGAGCGGTCCGTACGGGATTCGCTCGGGAGTCGGAAACTCAATCGGCCCGAAGGTCGATCCACTCGGGACGGCCGAAAATTCACCGCGCGGCGGAAGTCCGGAATCTCCCGGATTCTTCCAATAGACGTGCCATCCATCTTTCGGCTTAAACGAGATTCCGATCCACTGGGTTCCTCCGGCGGTCGCCGCTTCCGTTTCCGAAAGGAGTTCGACTTTCGCGTGGGGGGTGTCGACGAAGTTTGCCGAAGCGTTCGGTACCAGACCGACGGCCAAGCCGAATAAGGAGAGGGCGAGAAACGCCGGGAATCGCAAAGATTGCATGGAAAAGATTATCTCGCGGCCCGGGAGGGTTGTCTCGGATAAAAACGCTTTAATTGGGGTTCGCTTCGATCGGCGTTTTACAAGGGTCCGGACACTCATTAGAATGAGTTTAATGAAATCGGTTCTTTCCGTGATCGGGCTGGTGCTCATTCTCGTGAGTGTCGGCCGGAGTTATAAAATTACGCGCGAAAACGGCGAAGTCGACTTCCGAAATCGAATCGTCGGGGCCCGCATGGCGTCTGCCGGCATGAACCCCTACGTCACGAAGTGGAACCCTTCCCTTCCCGAGACTTTACTTGATCCTTCCGATGATCTGGACGCAAAATATACCCGCATGACCTCTCCCCCGACGACGCTGTGGTTCCATACGCTCTTCGCGGGGCTCGACTACCAAACCTTGAAACTCGCTAACTTTATCGCCAGTTGGATCGCCCTTCTCCTGATTTCGGGAATCGTGGGCCGGGGTTCGCCGATCTCCCTATTTCTCACCGGCATTTTTTCTGCGTGCGGCGGATGGCTTTTCCACCTCGAAAGGGGCCAGCAGTACGTTTACTTCACGTTATTTTTTACGCTGGCGGTGTTCTCCCTCGGGAAGACGCGCGCCTTTTTTAGTGCCCTGTCCGCGGCTTTTCGTCCGGTTCTCGTAATGACGGGGCTCCTTAGCTTTCGCGAAAAATCGGTTTTAAAGCACCTTCTCCTTACGGCCGGGATCGGAATGTTACTCCTCGCGCCGCCGCTCCTTTCCTATCCGAGCGACTGGTGGAAATCCTACTTCTCAAACACGCGCGACTGGTATTCGCGGACTTACGGGGAGTACGAAAAAATTCCGACCCCTTCTTATCTTTATCCCACTGCCGTCGAAGGGGACGTGACGACTTCGAAGTTTCTGAACTTCGGCATTCCCGGAAACGTTTTTCAAAAATATGTTTATCAGAAAATCACCCACCGACCGAGCTACGCGTGGGTGATGCTCGGGTTCTTCGCATCCCTGGTTCTTTCGGCGTGGATTCTCTTTCGTACGCGAAATGAAGCGCTCCGCTTCTACGCCGTTCGATTCTTCGCGAGCATTTATTTCTGTGACCACTTACTCGCAGCCCCGCGCAGCGGATATAATATGGTCCTCTATTTTCCGGCCGTCTTACTCGCCGGAAAATTTCTCGTCGAAAAATGGGGAAACCGATTTGACCGGGCGGGTGCTCTATTCGCGATGATCGGGCTCGTTTTCAGCCTAAATTCACTCTTCGTCGATCCGCTCTCGAGTCCGCTCGGAGTGGAACTCTCGTTCCTGATCTCGTCGCTTCTCTTCCTCGCGAGCCCGCGAAAACCTAACCGACCGCGGCTGGAAACGGAATCGAACGGGAAGGCATATCCTTCAGTTTTCGACCCTGCTTATTAAAGAGCGGGGAAGAATAAATCCCGAGTCGGGCGAAAAGTCCGAGAAAACTCACGCGGAGAACACCGAATCCGTATTTCACCGAGCGACGGAAATTAATCGAGGACGCTTCCGGAAAATACTTCGTCGGGCACGAAACTTCGCCGACGCTGAAATCGTACATGGCAATCTGCCCGATCATTTCGTTATCGAACACGAAATCATCGTCGCACTCACCTAAGGGGAGCGACTCGAGGACCTTCCGCGAAAAGGCCCGGTAACCGGTGTGGTATTCGCTCAGTTTTAGGCCCAGGCAAATATTCTCAAACGCCGTGAGTAATCGATTAGCGACGTACTTATAGCGAGGCATGCCGCCCTTTAGAGCCGTACCGCCGAGAATTCGGGAGGCGAGGACGCAGTCGTTCAGGTCGGAAGCGATCATGTGCGCCATCGCGGGCAGCAGCTTTGGCGTATACTGGTAATCGGGGTGGAGCATGATCACGATATCGGCGCCAGTATCGAGAGCCGCCCGGTAACACGTCTTCTGGTTTCCGCCGTAACCTAAGTTTTTAGTGTGCACGATCGTCCGGATGCCGAGTTCGTGGGCGATCTCTTTAGTCCGGTCGCGGGAAAAGTCGTCGACAAGAATCACCTCGTCGATGATCGATCGATCGATCTCCGAGTACGTCTGGCGAAGAGTTTTTTCGGCGTTATACGCCGGCATGACGACCGTTACTTTTTTTCCGTAAATCATAGGTTTTTCGTACTTTTTCGCTTAAACGGAAGAGAGTCAAGAAGGAAGACGCCCATGATCCTCGTCGGTAAAAGTGGCCAACTCGCCCGCTCCTATTTGAAAGTTCTGGGTCCGCGCTCCCCCCTCGTATTAGGCCGCAGTGAACTCGACCTTTCCGAGCCCGCGCGCATTACCGAAAGACTCGACGCGGTAATTTCTCGTTCGTCATCCCGGGTGCTCGTGAATACGGCGGCCTATACGGCCGTCGACCGTGCGGAGAGTGAGAACGATCTCGCCGAACGTGTGAATTCGGAAGCGCCCGTCCGCATGGCCGAATGGGCGAAGAAGAACGACTTCCTCTTCGTCCACTATTCGACCGACTACGTTTACGACGGGGCGGGAACTCACTTTCGTTCCGAGACCGAAACTACGAATCCCCTCGGCGCGTATGGGCGTACGAAACTCGCGGGCGAAATCGGCGCGGCGGCGGCGGGCGAAAATCCGCTCATTTTCCGAACCTCTTGGCTCTACGATCTCGAGGGTAAAAATTTTCCAAACACGATGCTCCGTCTCGGACGCGAGCGTGCCGAAATTCGCGTCGTCGACGACCAGGTCGGGGCGCCGACTTATACGGACGACCTCGCCCGTCTTTCGCTCGCCGCGATTGAGAAGACGCTCCTCGACCGGAAACTCGGCGGAACCTACCACCTCGCGAATGCGGGCGCCGTTTCCTGGTGCGAATTTGCAGAGCGAATCTTTCGGGGCGCACGCACCCATTTACCGGCCGAAAAATGGGCGACCGTTATCGGTATCCCGAGTTCCGAGTACCCGACGCCCGCAAAACGCCCGACCAACTCCCGGCTTAGCCTGGAAAAGTTTAAAACCGCCTTTAGTGTGGATCCGCGTTCATGGGAAAGTGCGTTAGCCGAATGGGAAGCCGAAAAGTACGGACCGGGTCCAAAACTCTAAAGCTTTGAGGCTAGACCCTGGGCGAAGTCCCGCATAAGTTTCTAGAATGAAAGTATTCGATACCCCCCTCGAAGGCCTAAAGCGGATTTGCCTCTCCCGCTTTAACGATCCGCGCGGCTTCTTCGTCGAGCGCTACCGCGACGATTTCTTCCGCCGGAATGTCGCGGATGTCGCGCTCGTGCAGGATAATTTTTCGCGGTCGTCCCCAGGCACGATTCGTGGCCTTCACTACCAAGTAAACCCGGGCCAAGGAAAACTCGTCGGGGTCACCTCCGGACGGATCTTCGACGTGGCGGTCGATATCCGGAAAGGGTCTCCCACTTTCGGAAAATGGTTCGGGACAGAACTTAATGAAGAAAATCAGGAACTCCTCTGGATTCCGAATGGCTTCGCCCACGGATTCTGTGTGATCGGGAGTGAACGCGCGGACGTGAGTTATAAGGTAACCGGTTATTATAGTGCGGCTGGGGACCGCGGTATCCGTTTCGACGATCCCGAAATCGCGGTCGCGTGGCCGATTCCCGCGGCGGCGCAGCTCATTTCCGACAGGGACCGAAAACTCCCTTCCCTGCGGGAGATCTCCGCGTGAAAACTTACCTCGTCACCGGCGCGGCCGGATTTATCGGAAGCTGCTTCGTACGCCAGCGCGCGGAAGCGGGCGACTTCCTCGTCGTGCTCGACGCGCTTACGTACGCGGGACACCGGGAGAATCTCGAAGGGATTCCCGGACCGGGAAAAGTCGAACTCGCGGTCGGCGATATCGGAGACTCGAAGTTCGTTGCGGATCTCTTCCGAAAGTACGCATTTGATTCGGTTTTAAATTTCGCGGCGGAAAGTCACGTCGATCGTTCGATCGAAAATCCCGGTGCGTTCATCGAAACGAACATCGGCGGCGTCTTTAATCTTCTGAATCACTCGCTCGCGTACTACCAGTCGCTCTCGAAAACCGGCAATACCGCGCGCGCGGAAACGTTCCGGTTTCTGCAGGTCTCGACCGACGAAGTTTACGGATCGCTCGGGGAAACCGGGAAATTTTCCGAAACCACGGCCTACGCCCCAAATTCACCCTATTCGGCCTCGAAAGCGGCCGGGGATCTTCTCGTGCGGGCCTGGCACCATACCTACGGACTACCGACCATCACTACGAACTGCACGAATAATTATGGACCCCGGCAGTTCCCCGAAAAG
>JANXTV010000090.1 GCA_025352185.1 Oligoflexia bacterium | reverse complement strand
CACTCGCAGTTCATTTCGCAGATGATTCGAGAGGGGAAACTAAAACCCGCGAATGCGCTGAACGCGAAGGTGACTTTCCACGACAGTTGTTACCTCGGTCGGTGGAATAATGTATATGACGAACCCCGGAACGTTCTGCAGTCGGTGCCGGGAGTAGAATTCGTCGAGATGAAGAGCCACCATGATCAAAGCATGTGCTGCGGGGCCGGTGGTGGACGGATGTGGATGGAAGAAAAAATCGGTAAGCGGGTGAACATCACCCGGACCGAACAGGCCATCGAGACGGGGGCCAGCATTATCGCCTCCTCCTGTCCGTTCTGCATGACGATGATGAACGATGGTCTGAAGGCGAAAGAGAAGCAGGACACCGTGAAAATACTCGATATTGCGGAACTCATGGATCAAGCGACCATTTAAACTATATTAGTTAACCATCGATTAACTATCTGATATTCAAAGAATAAAATACGCAAGTTGTCCCTGGTCAGGCAGGGTTGACACCCCGCAGTAATCCTTCTATAACGCACTCTGTTATATAGGAGGGTTAGCCCATGAAATACGCATCTGCCTTGGGGATTTTTGTCAGTTTCTCTCTATTTATGTCGTGCGCGCCCGTCGCTTCGAGCTCTCCTAAGCTCGCGCAGCAGCGCCGTGGGGATTCGGGCGTCGTGGACACCGGTGCTGGGAAAGCGGAAGGGAACTGGAAGTTCGGCGTAGTTTCCGACTCCCAAATCGTAACCGAAGCCCAAGCGAAAGATCTCGATGAGACCCTTCGCGATTATAAAATAGAACAGATTAAGCAGAACGACGCCGAGTTTTTTGAACTTCGCGATAAACACCGCGTAGAAATGGTGAAGCTCTCCGTAGATCCCACCCGTATCGATATTAAGACGATTTTCGTTTTAAACTCGACTGCGAAAGAACTCGAAGGGCACGAAGTAAAAGTAAACTGGGTTCGTGACGAAAAAGAGCTCAATCAGTTTTCCTTCTCAATCGACGAGGAAAAGACTTCGGAAGCCACCTGGGCCCTCATTAAAAAGAGTCTCGTTCGCGTCACTTTTGCTCACCGCACGTCGAAGCCCGAAGCGAAAAAGTAATTTTTCATTCGAGCATCTCACGAGATTCCGGAAGCCGTTCGATCGTACTCGCACAGTGGCAGGGAATCATCCGCGGGTCCGGATATGCCGATCTCAAGGCGTGGAGTTTCCCCAGTGGATTCGGCATTCGGCTTAGTCGAATGACTTCACTGGAATACGCGGCGTCCGTTACTAAAAACTATAATGGCGGCTCTGAGGGTCCATGCCACGGACCCACCGATTTGGATCGCTACTCAGCACCGCGAAAATTTTTCAAAGATTTTCACTTACCGGCAGAAGAAAATGCGCGCGCGAATCTAATTCGCCGCGAACGTTTCTGATCGCGCAGAGGTCCATGGCCGTGAATAGGTTTCGATGACCTCGCCCTTAATGAGCGCGCCTGGCTCAAGGTAGTGATAAATTTCACCGTAGTGTTTTACCGTTACCGAATCGACTCGGCGCTGGATATGCCAGGGCCTGAGTTCAGAAGGATTGGTGAGGCCCGCCGCTCCGAGCACATCCATAAAGCTATGGAGAGTTGCTTTATGATACTTACCGACCCGAGTTGTTTTATCGCCGACGTGGAGTCCGACGACGAGTTCTGGATCCTGCGTCGCCACACCCGTGGGACACTGATTCGTATTACAGCGGAGGGCTTGAATACATCCGATCGCGAAAAGCATTCCCCGGGCGGCGTTACAAATGTCGGCTCCCAAAGCGATTTTCTGGGCGAGATTAAATCCGGTCGCGATTTTTCCCGAGGCGATTAGGCGGATCTCGTTCCGGATGTTTAGTCCGACGAGGCAGTTATGCACGAAAATCAGGGCTTCGTTGAGCGGAGTTCCGACCGAATCGGAGAACTCCTGCGGGGCGGCCCCGGTGCCGCCTTCGGCACCGTCTATCGTTATAAAGTCCGGATAAGTGTCTTCCGCAATCATGGCTTTACAGATCGCCATAAATTCACGTTTTTTCCCGAGGCAAAGCTTGAAACCAACGGGTTTTCCGCCCGAGAGTTCCCGAAGGTTTTTTACGAAACGGACGAGTTCGATGGGGGTTGCGAATGCGGAGTGGGCGGGAGGTGAAAGGACGTCGATACCGATCTCGACTCCGCGAATTTCGGCGATTTCCTGCGTTACTTTCTTCGCGGGAAGGATTCCGCCATGTCCAGGCTTCGCTCCCTGGGATAGTTTAATTTCGATCATTTTTACGGCGGGTAGGTGCGCGCGTTTTTTAAATTCGGTAGCGTCGAAGTTTCCGTCTTTATTTCGGCAGCCGAAGTATCCCGTACCGAGTTGCCAACAGATATCTCCACCCGGCTCGAGGTGGTAAGGGCTGAGGCCCCCTTCGCCGGTATTATGATAAAATCCACCGATTTTAGCCCCGCCATTGAGGGCAAGAATTGCGTTCTTCGAAAGCGAGCCGTAACTCATGGCGGAGATATTAAAAACCGAAGCGGAATAGGGTTGTTTACAATCCTTTCCTCCCACTTTTACGCGTGGCGGTTCGCCGTGCTGATTTTTCGGTAAAATAGAATGATTAATCCACTCGTAACCCTCTTCGTAAACATCGAGCTGCGTACCGAACGGGAGGGTGTCGACATCTCCTTTCGCGCGTTGATAGATGATCGATCTTTTATTTCGATTATAGGGCCGTCCGTCGATATTTGATTCGACGAAGTATTGATTAATTTCGGGGCGAAGCATCTCGAGGATGTATCGACCATGTCCAAGCAGGGGAAAGTTCCTTCGAACGGTCTGCCGGGACTGGAACATGTCCATCAGTCCAAGCGCGATCAAGGGGGCAATTACCGCAAATAGCCAGAGGGCGGCCGGAGACCAATAGGCAAGGATTAGAACCAGGAAGGTCGCCAGGCAAGAGGCGATAATAAACTGTTTTCTCATAGGGAATTAGAATACCGAGAATCGTAAAAATTTACCGATAAATGATTTCGGCGTCTAACGGCTTAAATTTTCCGCCCTCTAATTTTTTTAGAGGGCTTCTTCCAATAAACTTAAGAATTTTCAGTTTTTTTGCATCGATGATGATTTCGACCGGATCGGCGATGGCCGCGATAAAGATGCTGGAGGGTTTCATTCGGAGATAGGCGGTTTCGGTATCGCCCGACCTTTCCACCTTCGTTTTGAAGATTTTAAGTCCGACGGTATCGGCCCGTTCTGCGAGAGCGAACCGAATGTGGAGTGTTTCGTCCCCCATGAGTTCCTTCCAGTGATGCAGGATAAAGTATTCGAGTCCGGGACCGGCGACGAAAGAGTCTGATACGTCCTCCGACTGATCTTTTCTTTCGGGTATTAATTTATCTCCCTCCATTTTAAAGGATTTAAACGTCACTTTTTTGCCCGACTGAATAATTTCGAACGTTTCCTTCAGTTGGAACTGTTCGATTTTGAGCGAGAGAAGTGTGCCCTCCTTAACGGTGGAGTTTTCGCGTAAGGCGGTCGTTCCCGAGACGTCGGTGATGATGATTTCATCGTG